>JBJXEJ010000051.1:0-4435 GCA_046154125.1 Rhizobacter sp.
CGTGTCAAGGGTCTGCAAGGGGGTGCAGACGACTACCTCGTCAAGCCGTTCGCGTTCTCCGAACTGGTGGCCCGGATCCAGGTCCTGCTGCGCCGCGCCCGGCCGGCGCGCGAACCTGAAGGTGCCACGGTCCTGGGTCTGTCTGACCTCGAGATGGATCTGCTGCGCCGCAAGGCCACACGGGCCGGCCGAAGGCTCGACCTCACGGCCAAGGAGTTCACCTTGCTGGCATTGCTGCTGCGCCGCCAGGGTGAGGTGCTTTCCCGCACCGAGATTGCGGAGCAGGTGTGGGACATCAACTTCGACAGCGCCACCAATGTCATCGACGTGGCGGTACGCAGGTTGCGCGGCAAGCTCGACGCGCCCTTCGAGCGCACGCTGCTGCACACGGTGCGCGGCATGGGTTACGTGCTGGAGGAGCGCGAGGAATGAGCACGCCGGGCCGCCCCAAGTGCTCATGCTCCCGCTTGGCGGGACCGGCCGCAGGCCGTAGGGTGCCCCAATGAGCAGAAGCCGCGTCGGCTCTCTCGGGCGGCGTCTGTCGACATGGCTGGCGCTTCAGAGCCTGGCCGGACTCTCCGTGGTCTGCGTCGCGGTCTATGCAGTCACGCACATGAACTTCGAGGCCCGGCAGATCGAGGTGCTGAGGCAGAAGCAGGCGCAGGTGCGGCACTTGCTCACCGAAGAGACGCAGCGCGGTGATGCCAGCACGCTGACCCACAAGCTCGACGACTTCTTCGTCGGCCACCAGGATCTGGCCTTGTCGCTGGTGCGGCCCGATGGCGGCGTCTTCTACCAGCGCGCCGTAGGTGCGTCATCCCCCGATAGCGCGCGCGTGGTCCACTTTGAAGTGGCTTCGCTGGCCACCGCACCGGACAAGCTGACCGCCGTCCTGACACTGGACACAGGCGATGACCGCCAATTGCTGCGTCGGCTCGCACTCACCCTTCTGGCAGCTGCCCTGAGCGGCGCCGCGTTGGTCTCGGTGGGCGGATTTGTGCTGGTGCGCCTGGGGCTGCGCCCCGTGCGTGAACTGGTGGAGCAGACACGCCTGCTTGCGGCAGATACGCTGCATCGGCGCCTGGATGGCTCAGGCCAGGCCGAAGAACTCGAACCCCTGATTGCGCAGTTCAACGAACTGCTCGGCCGCTTGTCACAGGCCTATGAGCAGTTGGAAGGATTCAATGCCGATGTGGCGCATGAGTTGTGCACCCCGCTGGCCACCCTGATCAGCAGCACCGAACTGGCGCTGCGCAGGGCGCGCGGTGCCGAAGAACTGCGTGAGGTGCTCGGGTCGAACCTGGAAGAACTGCAGCGCGTGGCCGGCATCGTGCAGGACATGCTCTTTCTCTCACAGGCCGATCGAGGCAGTTCGGCGCGGCGTGTGGCCACGGCCAGCCTGGCCGGGGTTGCCCGGCAGGTGGCTGACTATCACGACGCCGCGCTGGACGATGCCGGAGTCCAGGTCGAGGTCATCGGCGACACCGGCGGAGAGTTTGATCTCCCTCTGTTGCAACGCGCGCTGTCGAATCTGGTGGCCAATGCAACGCGCTACGCGGCCCGCGGCTCGACGATCCGAATCGAGATCCACGCCCTGACGGGCGGCGACGTGCGGTTGGCGGTAGCCAATCACGGGGCGACCATCGAACCGGCGCACTTGCCACGGTTGTTTGATCGCTTCTTCCGTGGCGACCGCGCACGCAGCGGTGCACATCAGAACCACGGCCTGGGTCTGGCCATCGTCGCTGCAATCGCCCGCATGCATGGTGGCAGGCCCTTTGCAAGTTCAGCCAGCGGCATCACCTCGATCGGCTTCACCGTGCTGCCCGCGCCGGGTGTCTCTGCGCCGCGCTCCGCTACGGAGCCTTCACCTTCTTGATCTCTTGCTCGACCTAGGCCCGCAGCTGCGCTTCGCCGAAGTCACGCAACGGCGTGCCGTTGACGAAGAACCCCGGCGTCATCCCATCGACTTTGCAGGGCTTCCAGCCGAAACAGTCAATGCGACTTGCGGCTGTCACTGATCCAGTCCGACGCTGCGAACAGCAGACCCGAGACGACGAAGGTGAGGTGGATCGCGATCTTCCAGCCGATCTGCTCGCCAGTGAGCTGCGTGCTGACTAAAAATGCCTTCAGCAGTTCAACCGCCGAGATAGCGATGATGGCGCCGATGAGCTTCATCTTCAGGTCGGAGAAGCTGATCTTGCCCATCCAGGCGGGGCGGTCCTCGTGGTCGCCGATGCTGAGCTTGGAGACGAAGTTCTCGTAGCCGCTGAAGACGATGATCAACAGCAGCACGGCGATCAGCGCGGTGTCGACCAGGGTCAGGATCGAGATCACGGAGTCGTGTTCAACGTAGCCGAAGACGCCGAGCAGCAGCCGCGTCAACTCTTTGCCGAACTTCACCAGCAGCACCACCATGGCGACGATCAGGCCGAGGAAGAAGGGCGCGAGCAGCCAGCGGCTGGAGAAGATCGCCGACTCAAGAAGACGTTCGAACACGTTTGGCTTGGATTGCATCGGCGTGGACTCGGTGGATCGGGAGGGCGGCGACCCGGGCCGCCGGACAGCTCATTGTCTCGTGTCGCGCTCGACACGTTGCACACACACGTCCTGCTCCAGCATGGCAATCGCGGTGGCCGGATTCGCTGCAGCCTTGTCGCGCTTGGCTTCGGACAGAGTCGTATCGACGGGCACGATGCGGGGCGACATCGGTCTTACCAGCTCTGCACGCCGGCGCCGCCCACGCCGGGATGCAGACCGAACCGCGTCTTCGCTACGGGACCTTGGCCTTGGCGACCTCCTGATCGACCAGGGCCTTCAACTGCGCCTCGCCAAAGTCGCGCAGCGGCGTACCGTTGACGAAGAAGCCCGGCGTTTGCTTGACCTGCAAGGCCTGCATGTCAGCGATGTCCTGGCGCAGTGCCTGCGCGATGGCCGGGCTGGCGGCGTCGGCACGGGCCTTCGCCATGTCGAGACCAAGATCGGTCAGCGAGTCCCAGATCAGCGCCGGCTGCGGGTTGTGGTGCGCCGCCCAGCGGGGCTGATCGGCCAGCGCGCGCTCCAGCGCCTCCCAGTATTTGCCCTGCAGGCGGGCCGCTTCCAGGATCTGGATGGCCGTGTCGGAACCCTTGTGCAGCGGCGCGTAGCGCACCACCAGCCGCACTTGCCCGAAGCTCGCGTTGACGATGCGTTTGACCAACGGGTAGAAGGCCCGGCAAGTCTCGCACGACGGGTCGAAGAACTCGACGATCGTGACCTTGGCCGCTGGATTGCCGAACACCGGCGCGTGCGCGCGCACCAGCGCTTCGTTGTTGTTCTGCGCAACCTGCTTCACTTCTTGCGCGGAGCGATCCTTGAATACCAGGGCACCGCCCACGAAGGCCAGCACGACCGCCGCCACGGCGCCAACGACAAGCCACTTCTTGTTCATGTTTTGACCTCCTTCTTCGACACCCACAGCAACACCAGAATCATTGTGAAGGCGGCGACCGACAACAGCGGGATCGGCACGAAGCCGACGATCTGCATCTCCGCGTCCGCGCAAGAGCCGCCCTTGCCACAAGGCACCAGCGCTTCGGTCACGAGGCCCCAGAACACCAGACAGTGGTACAGCGCGATCGCCCACCCGGCCGCCGCCAGCGGCATCGCGTAGCGCACGCTGCGGCCATCGGCCTCCAGCAGGCCCAGGCCGAGCACCACGACCAGCGGAAACATCGCGATGCGCTGGTACCAGCACAACACGCAGGGTGTCATGCCCATCACTTCACCCAGAAAGAGAGCACCCGCCGTGGCGAGCAATGCGATCAGCCAGGCCAGGAACAGGGGCGCCCAGAATCTTCTGAAGTGACCACCAAGCTGATCTGTAGGCTGTTCTGTGGACATGGGAAGGTTGGCAAGATTCGGGCTAGACCCGCAGCAGGCTGACGCTCAGCAGCACTGGGCGCTGTCATTGTCGATGACCTTGAGCGGCGTGTACGCACACCTCAGGATGTACCGCCCTGGCCGCGCGGCTCGGGGGCAACGCCGGGTTTGAACGACGCCATCACCAGCAGACCGGCAGCGCCGACCACCCACACATCCGCCAGGTTGAACGCTGGCCAGTGCATGTCGCGCCAATACAGATCGAGGTAGTCGACCACCGCACCGATGCGCACCCGGTCAATGACGTTGCCCAGGGCGCCGCCGATCAAGCCGACATACGCAGCCGCTTCGAGACGGCTTCGAACGCCGCGCCACAACAGAACGGCGAGCGCACGGCTGACGACGATGCCGATGCCGCTGAGGGCGTGGCGCTGCCAGCCCCCTGCGTCGGCCAGGAATGAGAAGGCCGCTCCGGGATTGAGCACGTGCACGAGGTTGAACCAAGGCGTCAGCGTGACGCTGCTGCCGGGCGGGAGGGTCGCTGCCACGCCGGCCTTGACGAGTTGGTCCAGCA
>JBJXEJ010000052.1:0-4078 GCA_046154125.1 Rhizobacter sp.
TACGCTGGACGCTGATCGGCATCGCACTCGCGTTCCTGACGTTCTTCCTGTTCGTGCCGCTCGCCATCGTCTTCGTCGAGGCGTTCAAGAAGGGCGTCGAGGTCTACCTCGCGTCGATCACCGAGCCCGATGCGCTGTCGGCGATCAAGCTGACGCTGATCGCCGCGGCCATCAGCGTGCCGATGAACCTGGTGTTCGGCGTGGCGGCCGCGTGGTGCATCGCGAAGTTCGAGTTCCGCGGCAAGAACGTGCTGCTGACGCTGATCGACCTGCCGTTCTCGGTCAGCCCGGTCATCTCGGGCCTGATCTACGTGCTGATCTTCGGCCTCCAGGGCTGGTTCGGCGAGTGGCTGCGCGACCACGACATGAAGGTGATCTTCGCGGTGCCCGGCATCGTGCTGGCGACGGTGTTCGTCACCTTTCCGTTCGTCGCGCGCGAGCTGATCCCGCTGATGCAGGCGCAGGGCACCGAGCAGGAAGAGGCCGCCTGCGTGCTCGGCGCCAGCGGCTGGCAGATCTTCTGGCGCATCACGATGCCCAACATCAAGTGGGCGCTGCTCTACGGCGTGATCCTGTGCAACGCGCGGGCGATGGGCGAGTTCGGTGCTGTCAGCGTGGTTTCCGGCCACATCCGTGGCCAGACCAACACGATGCCGCTGCACATCGAGATCCTCTACAACGAATACCAGTTCGCGGCGTCCTTTGCCGTGGCGTCTCTGCTGGCCTTGCTCGCCCTGGTGACCCTGGTGCTGAAGTACGTGGTCGAGCAACGGGTCAAGGCGCAGAAGCGTTCCGCCAGTGAAGGCGAATGAGGAAGAAAGCACACCATGAGCATTGAAGTCCGCAACCTGAACAAGCGCTTCGGAAAGACCGTGGTCTGCGACAACCTGAACCTCGATATTCCGTCGGGCGAACTGGTCGCGCTGCTCGGGCCGTCGGGGTCGGGCAAGACCTCGCTGCTGCGCATCATCGCGGGGCTGGAGGTGCCCGATTCGGGCACGGTGCTGTTCCACGGCGAGGACACCACCCACACCGACGTGCGTGAGCGACAGGTCGGTTTCGTGTTCCAGCACTACGCGCTGTTCGCGCACATGACGATCTTCGAGAACGTGGCGTTCGGCTTGCGCGTGCGGCCAAAGGCGACGCGGCCGAGCGACGCGCAGATCCGCGCCAAGGTGACCGACCTGCTGAAGCTCGTGCAGCTCGACTGGATCGCCGACCGCTATCCGCATCAGCTGTCCGGCGGCCAGCGTCAGCGCATCGCGCTGGCGCGTGCTCTGGCGGTCGAACCCAAGGTGCTGCTGCTCGACGAGCCGTTCGGCGCGCTCGACGCCAAGGTGCGCAAGGAGTTGCGACGCTGGCTGCGCAGGCTGCATGACGAGGTGCATGTCACCAGCGTGTTCGTCACCCACGACCAGGAAGAGGCGATGGAGGTCGCCGACCGCATCGTCGTGATGAACGAAGGCCGCATCGAGCAGGTGGGCTCGCCCGACGAGGTCTACGACCACCCGGCGACGCCGTTCGTGCTGAAGTTCCTGGGCGACGTGAACCTCTTCCACGGCCGACTCGACCATGCGCAGGGCGCATTGCCTGTGGCGGGCGACGTCAGCTACGTGCGGCCGCACGAACTGCAGATCGTGGCCACGGCGCAGGAGGGTGCGGTGGCGGTCACGCTGTCGCAGGCGCTGACCGTCGGGCCGAACACGCGGCTCGAATTCAGGCGCCTCGACGACAGCAGCTACATCGATGTCGAACTTCCGCGCGCTGAATTCAAGCAATTGCGCGAACGCATGACGCTCGATGCCGGAACGACGGTGCACCTGGTGCCACGACGGATCACACGTTTTACCGAAGAGCTGCCCGATCCCGCCGCAATGATCTGAGCCCTGGAGCGCAGCTGGCGGCCTGCCGGCGCGTCCTCCGGGGCCCAGCGGGCCCGCAGTCGTGCCTTTGCTTGATCGGAGTCAAGGTCCGTGCGCGGGTTTGTCTCTAGGCTTGTTCATTCCCCGAACGGCCTTCCGAGCCCATGACGACATTTCTTTCTCCGGCCTACGAGCCGCTGGCCGCACAGGCCCCGATGCCCCACCGCAAGCTGATCCGATCGTGGCTGACGCCGATCTGCGAGCGCAGCACCGCCTACGCGCTGTGGCTGGTCGCCGTGGACCTGGTGCTGTTTGCGGCCGGACTGGTGATCACCGTGCAGGCCAGTCACCCGGCTTTGCAGGTGCTGGCCGGGCTCGCCACCGGTTTCGTGATCGGCCGCCTCTTCATCCTGGGCCACGACGCCTGCCACCAGAGCCTGACCCGCCATCGCACGCTGAATCGATGGATCGGGCGGCTGGTGTTCCTGCCGTCCATGACGCCTTACAGCCTGTGGGATGTGGGTCACAACCTCGTGCATCACGGATACACCAACCTGAAGGGCTTCGACTTCGTCTGGGAGCCTCACACGCTGGAGGAATTCCAGGCCCTGCCGGCGTGGCGGCAGACGTTGGAGCGCCTGTACCGCAGCGGCTGGGCTCCGTGGCTGTATTACCTGGTCGAGATCTGGTGGGGCCGCATGATGTTCCCCAGCAGGCAGGTCATGCCGACCCGCCGCAAGGCATTCCTGTGGGACTGCATCGGCGTGTCCGTGGGTGCCGCCGTCTGGATCGGCGGGCTGGTGGCTGCCGCGCTGGCCACCGACCAGTCGGCCTGGTGGCTGGTCACCGTGGGTTTCGTCGTGCCGTTCGTGTTCTGGAACGGCATGATCGGCTTCGTTGTCTACGTTCATCACACCCACACCGGGGTGGCCTGGTATGCCGACAAGGCCAGCTGGGCCGGCACATCGCCGTTCGTGTCGACGACGGTCCACCTGACCTTCCGCTCGCCGATGGGCAGCGTGCTGCACCACATCATGGAACACACCGCGCACCACGTGGACATGAGCGTGCCGCTGTACCGGCTGAAGCGTGCACAGAAGGTGCTGGAAGCGCGGCTGCCCGGCCGCATCGTCATCCAGCCGTTCTCGTGGCGCTGGTACGCCGACACGGCCCGCCGCTGCAAGCTCTACGATTACCAGGCCCGCTGCTGGACCGATTACGCGGGGCGCCGGACCAGCGAGCCGGTTTCGGTCTGAAGGCGAACGGGATCGCTCGACTCAGCCTTCTTCGATCTCTCCAGCCAGGGCCCGCTCGACCACCGGACGCGACAGCGTCGGCGCGAAGGCCTCGATGAAGGCGTAGACGTACCCGCGCAGCCAGGTACCGCGGCGCACCGCCAGCCGCGTCAGGTTGATCTCGAACAGGTGCCGCGCGTCGAGCGCGCGCAGCGTGCGGTCGCGCTCGGGATCGAACGCGATCGATGCGACGATGCCCACGCCCATGCCCAGTTCGACGTAGGTCTTGATCACGTCGGCGTCCATCGCGCTGAGCACGATGTCGGGCTTCAGCCCCGCCTTGGCAAACGCATCGTCGATGTGGGCGCGGCCCGTGTAGCCGGCCTCGTAGGTGATGATCGGATGCCGGGCCAGATCTTCGAGCGAGACCGGTCCTTCGATGCCCAGCAGCTCATGCCCGGGCGGCACCACGATGCTGTGCGTCCAGCGGTAGCAGGGCAGGGCGACCAGCGGTTCGTAGTGCGCAAGCGCCTCGGTCGCCACGCCGATGTCGGCCTCGCCGGACAGCAGCATCTCGGCCACCTGCCTCGGCGATCCCTGGTGCAGCATCAGCGTCACCTGGGGATAGATCTTTCGGAAGTCGCGTACCACCGTCGGCAGCGCATAGCGCGCCTGCGAGTGAGTTGCCGCGATCGACAGGCGGCCGGTGTCCTGCGCGTTGAAATCGTCGCCGACGCGCCTCAGGTTGTCGGCCTCGAGCAGCAGGCGCTCGACGATCGGCAGCACCGCTTCGCCCGGTGGTGTCAGTCCGGTCAGCCGCTTGCCGGCGCGCACGAAGATGTCGATGCCGAGTTCGTCTTCCAGTTCGCGGATCTGTCGGCTCACGCCGGGCTGCGAGGTGTGCAGCACGCCGGCCACCTCGGTCAGGTTGTATCCGGAGCGGGTGGCTTCTCGGACGGCTCGCAGTTGCTGGAAGTTCAT
>JBJXEJ010000053.1:0-9500 GCA_046154125.1 Rhizobacter sp.
TGCAGCCGCGGCGAGCGCGCGATCCTTTTCGCCTATGAGGAATCGCCCGAGCAATTGCTGCGAAACATGCGCTCCGTTGACATCGACCTCGAGCCGTGGGTGAAACAGGGATTGCTCCAGATTCACAGTTCGCGCCCGACGATGCATGGGCTGGAGCAGCACTTGGTGATGATGCACGACACGGTGGCTGCCTTCCGCCCGAGCGTGGTCGTCGTCGATCCGATCAGCAATCTCACGCTCGACGACACCGAGGTGGAGGTGAAGCCGACGCTCATGCGGCTCATTGATTTCCTGAAGAAGCTGCAAATCACTTCGGTCTTCACCAGCCTCACCTCCGGCAACACTGCGGCGAGCGCGCCGGAGGACAGTCAGCTTGGCGTCTCCTCGCTCATGGATACGTGGCTGCTACTGCGCAATCTGGAATTCAATGGCGAGCGCAACCGCCTGATCTCCGTGCTGAAATCGCGCGGCATGGCTCACTCGAATCAGGTGCGGGAATTTGTGATGAGCGACGCGGGCATCGATCTCCAGGACGTGTATCTTGGCGGGGACCGCGTGCTCACTGGCACCGCGCGGGTGGCGCAAGAGACGCAGGAAAGGGCCGCCGCCGAGCTGCGCCAGGAGGACCACGCACGCAAGCTGCGCCAGCTCGCCGCCAAACGAAAAGCTCTTGACGCGCAAATCGCCGCGCTCCAGGCCGAGGGCGAAGCGGAGGAGGCGGAGGTGAATTTCGCCATCGCCCAGGACACCTTGCAGAACAAGACCACGCAGCTAAACTCCGACGCCATGGCGCACCTGCGCGGCGGAAACCCGAGCCGAAGCAACCACCAGACGAAAGGAAAACCATGAACACTTCAGCCACTCAAACCCCACAGCCGGACGCGCCCGCCGCGGCCGCGTTTGAACTGCGGCTTTACGTCGCCGGCCAGACCGCGAAATCGCTCGCGGCCTTCGCTAATCTCAAGCGCATCTGCGAGACACACCTTGCCGGGCAGTATTCGATCGAGGTCATCGACCTGACGAAAAACCCCGCTCTCGCCGCCGGCGACCAGATCCTCGCCGTGCCCACGCTGGTCCGCCGCCTGCCGGAGCCGATCCGCAAAATCATCGGCGACCTTTCCAACGAAGAGCGCGTGCTCGTCGGGCTCGATGTACAACCAGTTAAATAATTGTCGCAGATAATTGTCGCCTTTCGCGGAGCGAAAGGCGACATTGCGACACAGCAAAAGGCGACCAACACCATGCTTGGAAATGTATTCGACCCCAAAGCGGAGTTCCTGATCGAGGAGCATTGTCGCCCGCACTGGTCCCAGGCGGGAGCCGTCGTGTTCATCACATTTCGTACGCATGATTCCATTCCCCGGGAGGTCGTGCAACGTTGGGACGAGGAGAAACGGGAATGGCTGCACGGCCGTGGATACCCGACCAACGATGCCTGGTCGGTGATTCTCGAAAATATTTCGCCTGAGCATCGCCAGGAATTTCGGAAACACTTCGATCGTTGTCGCGAGGTTTTTCTCGATACTTGTCATGGCCGATGTTTGCTGCGGAAGCCGGAATTGGCACAGTTCGTGGCCGATTCGCTGTTGCATTTTGACGGCGAGCGGTATCAGATGGGGGACTTCGTTGTGATGCCGAATCATGTCCATCTCTTAGCCGTCTTCCAGAACGAAGAAGGGATGCGAGAACAATGCGACTCGTGGCTGCATTTCACGGCTGTTCAGATCAACCGAGCGATCGGGGAAAAAGGCAAGTTCTGGCAGCAGGAACCGTTCGATCACCTGGTCCGCAGTCCGGAACAATACGATTACCTGAGAAAGTACATTGCCGAAAACCCGCAAAAAGCCAACTTGACGACGGGTGAATACCTCTACCGTCGTTATGCCGGCTAATGTCGCCTTTCGCGGAGCGAAAGGCGACACTTGGCGACACTTGGCGACACGGGACCAAACTCCAAACGCAAGAAGACTCCTATGAACGGCAAAACCCCATTGGCTCCCGACACCGCCGACTTCGAAGCGGCCGCCGTCGCGCACGATACGGCCCGCTACGTTCTGCGGCTGTTTGTCACCGGCACCACGCCGCACTCCACGCGAGCCATCGTGAACATCCGCAAGATTTGCGAAGAACATCTGCAAGGGCGCTACGAGCTTGAAATCATCGACATCTCCCATCACCCGACGCTGGCCGAAGGCGAGCAAATCATCGCCGCGCCGACCTTGATCAAAAAGCTGCCGTTGCCCCTGCGCCGCTTCATCGGCGACATGTCGCAGACCGAGCGCATCCTGCTCGGGCTGGACCTGCGGAAGAAGGCTGAGAAACCATTGAATGGGGATTCCCGATGAGTGCCACAGCCTCCACCGTCGAAACCCTCCGCGCCGAAAACGCCGAGCTGCGCGCACGCCTGGAGGAGGCGGAGGAGATGCTCCGCGCCATCCGCGCCGGTGAGGTGGATGCGCTGGTGGTGGAGGGCGACGCGGGTCCGCAGCTCTTCACCCTGCAAGGCCTCGACGCCGAGCAGAACCGCCTTCGCAGCGAGATGCTCGCACAGGTCAGCGATGCGGTGGTCGCCGTGGATCTCGAGGAGCGCATCACTTTCCTCAATGCCGCCGCCGAGCGGCAATACGGCGTCCGCGCCAGCGATGTGCTCGGGCGCAAGCTCGCCGAGATTTCCACCCGGCACTGGCCCAGCCCGGAGCAGAAAGCCGCGGCGTGGGCCGCGCTGCGCGAGCACGGCGAATGGCACGGCGAGTATCTCCAGCGCACGCACGATGGCCGCGAGTTGCATGTGGATGCGACCCTCACCGCGCTGCGCGATGCGCAGGGAGAAACCATCGGTCATCTCACCGCCATCAGGGACATCACGGAGCGCAAGCAAGCGGAACGGCAACTCCTGGACAACGAGCGGCGATTCCGGGCGATCTTTAACTCGACCTTCCAGTTCATTGGCTTGCTCGACACGGATGGCCGGCTACTGGAATCGAACCAGACGTCTCTGGATGCGGTCGGCATCACCGCTGCACCGGTCGGCGCGTTTTTTTGGGAGACGCCGTGGTGGGCTCATTATCCGGCCGACCGGGAGCGGGTTCGGGACGGGGTTCACCGGGCGGCGGCTGGGGAGTTCGTGCGGTTCGAGGCGAAATACCGCCCGAAAGACGGTTCCGAGGCCACCGTGGATTTTTCCATCACTCCCATCCGGGACGAAAGCGGAAAGGTTGTGCTGCTCGTCCCGGAAGGGCGCGACATCACTGAATGCAAACAGGCTGAAGAGGCGCTGCGTCTGAGCGAGGAGCAGCTACGGTTGGCTCTGGAGGGCGCCCGTCTCGGCATGTGGACATCTGATGTTGCCTCTGGCGCTTTGACCTGCAATGCGCTGACCAAGCACCACTTTGGCCTCGCCGAGGACGCGACCCTCTTGACCAACGAGCAGTGCCTTGCCTTCGTCCATCCAGACGACCGCGCACGGGTCATGGCCGTGTGGTCGGAGAGTCGGGTGACCGGCAAGCCCTATCAGATAGCGTATCGAGTTGAGTGGCCGGATGGCTCGCTGCACTGGCTCGAAACCCGTGGGCGAGTATTCTTCGACGCTGGTGGCACACCCATCCGAACGCTTGGTGTGACGACTGACATCAGCGATCGAAAACAGGCTGAGGAGGCGCTCCGGGAAAGCGAGACGCGGTACCGGGGAATCCTGCGGCAATCACCGGCAGGCATCGTCCAGACCGACGCGACCGGCTGCATGACGCTGGTCAACGAGCGCTGGTGCGAGATGCTCGGTTACTCCGAGGCGGAGCTGCTGGGCCGGTCGGTCGTGGATGTGACGCACCCTTCCAGCGTGGAGCAGACGAAGCAGAACGTCGCCCGGCTGGCGGCGGGCGGGCCGGATTTCCAGATCGAAAAGAATTACGGCCGCAAGGATGGATCGCACTTCCCCGCGCAGAGCAATGTGAGCGCCGTCCGGTCGCCCACGGGCGAATTCCTCGGCCTCGTCGCGGTCGTGGTGGACATGACGGAGCGACTGCGGGCGGAGGAAGAGCTGAAAATCGCCGTCCGGCGCAACGAAATCGCGCAGGAAGCCGCCGGTGCATTGCTTTATGAATTCAATCCACAGACCGATGAAGTAAAACGCAACGATTCGTTCACGTCGGTTCTCGGTTACGCGGTGGACGAAATCCCGCTGACCGGAACGACGTGGCAAACATTGATCCACCCGGACGATCTGCAAAGGGCGGGGGAAGTGATCGGCGCGGGCATCGCAAGCGGTGATGGCTTTACGGTCGAGTATCGCGTGCGGCGCAAGGACGGGCATTACATCTGGATTTATGACCGGGCCCGCGTCTTCCAGGAGGCACCCGACGGTGTCCGGTGCGTTCTCGGAATGTGCATCGACATCACAAAACGCCGCGAGACTGAGGAGCGTTTGCGCGATCGGGCGGGACAGCTCGATCTGCTGGCGCGCTCCGCGCGGCGGCTTTTCGAGTGCCATACGCTCACCCCGGAAATACGGCAGGAAATTTTCGGCGGGATTGCAGAACTGATAGGCGTCGGAAGCTTCTTTCACTACCGGGCGGACAACTCAGAGCGGTCCCTGTATTTGGAAGCTAGCGGCGGTTTGAGCGACGAGGACTGCCGCGTTTACGGCACGCTGAAATTTGGAGAACTGCTGTGCGGCCGCGTGGCCGAGTCAGGCCAACGGCTGATCGTGGAGGATCTGCGGCAAAGCACGCAGCCGGGGAGCGAACCCTTGCGCGCGGCAGGTGTACAGAGTTACGCGGGATTCCCGCTGCTCGATTCACGCGGGGAACTGGTCGGCACGCTGGCCTTCATTTCATCAGAGCGAACCCATTTCCGCGAGGGCGACGTGCAGATGATCGAGACGATCTGTGCGCAGGTGGCTTCGATGATGGAGCGCAAGTGGGCGGCGGAAGCCCTGCGCGAGAGCGAGGAATTTAACCGCAGTCTGATGGACGGGAGTGCGGATTGCGTGAAGGTCCTGGACGTGGACGGCCACCTCCTGCACATGAACGCGCCGGGCCGGTGCCTGATGGAGATTGACGACTTCGGGCCGCTGTGCGGCCAGGAGTGGTCGGCCCTGTGGCCGGCGGAAGCGCGGCAGGACATCGGGCGCTCCATCGCGGCAGCGCGCCACGGCGAGAGCTGCTCCTTCCAGGCCTTCTGCCCTACGGCGAAGGGCACGCCGCGCTGGTGGGATGTGGTGGTCAGCCCCGTCCGCGACTGGGCCAACGGGCAGGTCGTGCGACTCCTGTCGGTCTCCCACGACGTCACCGAGCGCAAGAACGCCGAGGAGCAGTTGCGGGTGAGCGAGGAGAGTTTCCGCGGCTTCTTCGAGAACCTCGCTGTCGGCACGGCCCAACTTGACGCCGCGGGGCGTTTTTTCCGGGTCAACGACCGCTACTGCGCGATCACCGGCTACTGCCGCGAAGAGTTGCTGGGCGGGATGGGGCCGCTGGATCTGGATCACCCGGAGGATCGCGAGGCGGACCGCGAGGGGATCGCCCAGTTCCTGCGGGGAGAAATCTCGGTCTACGAAGCGGAGAAGCGATACGTGCGCAAGGACGGGGAGGTGGTTTGGGTGCATGTTTCCGTCAGGGCGGTCCGTGATGCTGACGGCGTGATACGCTACACCGCCGCCGTGATCGATGACATCACCGAACGCAAGCGGGCGGAGGAGGCGCTGCGCGAAAAGGAGCATTTCCTCCAGCGAATCACGCAGGTCACTCCGGGCGTCCTGAGCGTGTTCGATCTGGTGGAAAGGCGCTCGGTCTTCATCAATCGCTCCGTCGAGTCCGTGCTCGGGTATTCGCCGGAAGAAGTGCAGACCATGGGCACGGAAGTGGTGCCGACCTTGATGCACCCGGACGACCTGCCCCGCTTCGAGCAACACATGGCCCGCGTGCGCGCGCTCGCCGATGGCGAAGTCGCCGACTTCGAGCACCAGATGCGCGACCGCGCGGGCGAGTGGCGCTGGTTTCACAGCCGCGATGCCGTCTTTGAGCGTGACGCCGAGGGAGCGGTGTGCCAGCTCATCGGCGCGGCGATCGAGATTACCGAGAGCAAGCAGGCGGAGGAGCGATTGCGCGAGCACGCCGAAATCCTCTCGCAGGTTTCCGATACCGTGGGCATGATCGACAGCGACGAGCGCATCCTCTTTCTCAATTCCGCAGGCGAACAGCTCTATCGCGTCAAAGCGGCGGACGTGCTCGGGCGTAACCTCTCCGCACTCTACCGGCGCCGCTGGTTGAAACCCGAGGACGAAGCCGTGGCTATGGCGACGCTTCACGAGCACGGTGAAGCCCTCTGGGAACTTATCCACGTCACCCACGATGGTCGCGAATTGTTCGTGCAGTCCAGTGTCAGCCTGATGCGTGACGCGACGGGCAAGGTCACGGGAATCATCGCCGCCATCCGCGACATTACCGAGCGCAAGCGGGCGGAGGAAGCCGTGGCGCGGCTGGCGGCGATCGTCGAGTCGTCGCATGACGCGCTCTTTGGCGAAGACCTCGATGGGATCATTACGAGTTGGAATCCGGGGGCGGAAAAAATCTTCGGCTACCGCGCGGAGGAGATCGTGGGCACCTCGATCCTGCGGCTGATGCCGGCGGATCGGCAGGCAGCGGAGCACGAGCTCCAGCGACAAATCGTCGCCGGGGAGCTGGGGGGAACTTTTGAAGCGATCCGGCTGACCAAGGAAGGGCGGGAGTTTCCAGCCTCGATCACAATCGCGCCCCTGAAGGATACGACCGGCAAAGTCATCGGCACATCCAGAGTGCTCCGCGACATCACCGAGCGCACGCGCGCCGAGGATGCACTGCGAGCGAGTGAGCAGAGGCGGGATCTGGGCATGCGCGTGGCCGGGCTGGCGCTGGCGGAGGTAGATTACGTCACGGGATTGAATCACCTCTCCGAGGATTCGGCCCGGCATTTCGGCCTGGGGGAGACCGCGGTGGCCGTGCCCCGCGAGCGGGTCCACGAGACCTTCCACCCCGACGATCGCGCGGTGCTGATGCCGCGCATCTCCGAGTCGTTGGATCCGGCCGGGGAGGGCTGGTTCGCGATGGATCACCGCATCGTCTGGCCCTCGGGGGAAGTCCGCTGGCTGCGGGTGCGCAAGCAGGTTCTCTTCGACGGCGAAGCCAACGCCCGACGCCCGGTGCGCGCCATGCTCGCAACCTTGGACATCACGGATGAGAAGCTCGCGGAGGAGCGGCTGCGGCTCTTCGAGAATGTGATCACGAACATGCGGGATGTGGTGATGATCACCGAGGCCGAGCCCATCGATGAACCGGGGCCGCGCATCGTCTATGTCAATCCCGCGTTTACGGCGATGACGGGCTACACTGCGGAGGAAGCGATCGGCAAATCTCCTCGTTTTCTGCAAGGACCGAAATCCTGCCGCGCGGAACTGGACAAGATTCGCGCCGCACTCGAGAAATGGCAGCCTGTGACGGTGGAAGTGACAGACTATCGGAAGGACGGCACGGAGTTCGATGTGGAGTTTTCAATCGCGCCGGTGGCGAATGAGAAGGGGTGGTTCACCCATTGGGTATCCCTCCAGCGTGATGTGAGCGAGCGGAAGCGGGCCGAGAATGCGGTGCGGGAAAATGCCGCGCTGTTTTCCTCGCTCATCGCGCAGGCGCCGATGGGGACGTATGTGGTGGATGCGCAGTTCCGCATGCGGCAGGTCAATGCCGAGGCGATGCCGACCTTCGCCTCCGCGCAGCCGCTCATCGGTCGCGATTTCCAGGAAGTAATGGAGATTCTCTGGGGACCGGAAGTGGGCGGGCAGATCGCAGGCATCTTCCGGCACACGCTGGCGACGGGCGAACGCTACATTTCGCCCCCTTTCACCGAGCAGCGCCACGACCTCGGCATCGAGCAGACCTACGAATGGGAGACCCAGCGCGTGACTCTGCCGGACGGCCAGCACGGTGTGGTCTGCTATTTCCACGAAGTGACCGAGCGCGCGCGGGCCGCGGAGGCGCTGCGGGCGAGCCAAAAGCGCATGAGCCTCGCCGCCGAAGCCACCGGCGTCGGTATCTGGGAATGGAACGTCATTACGAACGCGATCCGCTGGGATGCGGAGATGTTCCGCATCTACGGCATCGAGCCTACGCCGGACGGTTTCGTGCATTACCAAGACTGGAGCGGCGCCGTGCTGTCCGAGGATCTGGCGGAGAATGAGGCAATCCTCCAGGACACCGTCCGCCGTTGCGGGCAAAGCACGCGGGAATTTCGCATCCGGCGGCTCAGTGACGGCGAGTGCCGGTGGATTCAGGCAGTCGAGACGGTGCGCGCGAATCACGAGGGCAAGGCCGAGTGGGTGGTCGGGACGAACCTGGACGTCACTGAACGCCAAGTCACGGCGCAAGCTTTGCGCGACACCGACCGCCGCAAGGACGAGTTCCTGGCAACGCTGGCTCACGAACTCCGCAACCCGCTGGCCCCAATGCGGACCGCCGTCGAACTCCTGCGCATGAAAGGCCCGGACATCCCGGAGTTGCAATGGGCGAGGGATGTCATCGACCGGCAGACGCAGGCAATGACCCGGCTGATCGACGACTTGATGGACGTCAGCCGCATCAACCAGGGCAAGGTCAAACTCAAGCGAGAGCAGGTCGAATTGGCGAGAATCATCCAAGGGGCTGTCGAGACAAGCCACCCGCTCATCGAAGAGATGGGCCACGAGCTGACGGTGACGTTACCGCCTCGCACCGTGATCGTGGACGCCGATCTGACTCGTCTGGCGCAAGTGATCCTAAACCTGCTCAACAACGCCGCCAAGTACACCGAGCGGGGCGGGCGAATCGACCTGCGTGCAGAGCTGCAAGGCAGCGACGTGGTGGTGTCGGTGACGGACACAGGCATCGGCATTCCCGCCGACAAATTGCCGACCCTCTTCGAGATGTTCTCGCAGGTCGAGGGTGCGTTGTCCCGGTCGCAAGGCGGGCTGGGCATCGGTCTAAGCTTGGTCAAGCGGCTGGTCGAGATGCACGGCGGGAGCGTGGAGGCCCGAAGCGGCGGGCCGGGCAAGGGGAGCGAATTCTTGGTTCGCCTGCCGATTGTCGTGGAGCAGACCAACCCGAGCCATTCAAGCGACGACGGCGACAAGAACAAGCCGACCTCCGGCCTCCGCATCTTGGTGGTGGACGACAACCGGGACGCCGCCCAGACTTTGGCCATGCTCCTCAAGTTGATGGGCAACTCTGTCCACACGGCGCACGACGGCGAAGAGGCGGTGGCCGCGGCCGGGGAGTACCGGCCCCATGTGGTGCTGTGCGATATCGGCATGCCGAAGCTGAACGGTTACGAAGCGTGCCGCCAGATGAAGGCCCATGCGTGGGACGAGAAAATTATCCTCATCGCCATGACGGGCTGGGGGCAGGATGACGACCGGCGGAAGTCGGCGGAGGCGGGGTTCGATCACCACCTGGTCAAGCCGGTGGACCCGCAGGCGCTGCTGAAGCTATTGACCGAATTGA
>JBJXEJ010000054.1:0-32926 GCA_046154125.1 Rhizobacter sp.
TGGCCAAGCGGTGCAGCGGGTCGTCAAGGTTCGCCGCGACTACAACAGCTGGGTTGCCCGCGAGACCATGGAGGACTACGCGCTGCGGTTCACGCCGCGCAGCTTTCGCAAGTGGTCGGAGCTGCGGGTGGCCAACACCGCGTTCGGCGCGGCGTCTTTCCTGGTGCTCGAGGCGGTCGGCGCAACACTGCTGGTCGAGTACGGCTTCATCAACGCGTTCTGGGCGATCCTGGCGACCGGGTTGATCATCTTCCTCGCCGGGCTGCCGATCAGCCACTACGCGGCGCGCTACGGCGTCGACATGGACCTGTTGACGCGCGGTGCCGGCTTCGGCTACATCGGCTCGACCGTCACCTCGCTGATCTACGCGAGCTTCACCTTCATCTTCTTCGCGCTCGAGGCGGCCATCATGGCCTACGCGCTCGAGCTGGCCTTCGACATCCCTCCCGCCTGGGGCTACCTGATCTGCGCGCTGGCAGTGATTCCGCTGGTGACCCACGGCGTCACCGTGATCAGCCGGCTGCAGGTCTGGACCCAGCCGCTGTGGCTGGTGCTGATGGTCGTGCCCTACGTCTATGTGTTCCACCGCAACCCGGGTCTGATCCACGACCTGTCGGGCTACGCCGGTGCCGACGGGCAGGGTGGCCAGTTCAACATGGCACTGTTCGGCGCGGCAATGACGGTGGGCATCGCGCTGATCACGCAGATGGGCGAGCAGGCCGACTACCTGCGGTTCATGCCCGAGCGCACGCCGCAGAATCGCCGCCGCTGGTGGGCCGGCGTGCTGCTTGGCGGCCCCGGATGGGTGGTGCTCGGCGTGCTGAAGATGCTGGGCGGCGCGCTGCTGGCGTATCTCGCGATCAGCCACGCGGTGCCGGTCGACCGCGCGGTCGATCCGAACCAGATGTACCTGGTGGCCTACGAAAGCGTGTTTGCCAACCAGGTGTTCCATCCGCAGACCTGGGCGATCGCTGCCACCGCGCTGCTGGTGGTGGTGTCGCAGCTGAAGATCAACGTGACGAACGCCTATGCGGGCTCGCTCGCGTGGTCCAACTTCTTCGCGCGGCTGACGCACAGCCACCCGGGCCGCGTCGTCTGGATGGTGTTCAACACCGTGATCGCACTGATGCTGATGGAACTCAACGTGTTCCAGGCACTTGGCCAGGTGCTGGGTCTGTATTCGAACATCGCCATCAGCTGGATGATGGCGGTGGTCGCCGACCTGGTGATCAACAAGCCGCTGGGCCTGAGCCCGAAGGGCATCGAGTTCAAGCGTGCGTACCTCTATGACATCAACCCGGTCGGCGTCGGTGCGATGGGGCTGGCGTCGGTGCTGTCGATTGCGGCCTACCTCGGGCTGATGGGGCCGATGGCGCAGGCGTTCTCGGCGCTGATCGCGCTGGTGACGGCATTCGTCACGGCGCCGTTGATCGCTTGGTACACAAAGGGCAAGTACTACCTGGCCCGAGCCCCACTCCCCGTCGATCCAGCCACGCCCGTGGATCCGGCTATGCCGGTCCACCAGGCGGCGCCCCCCGGGGGCAGGAGCGAAGCGACTGGGGGGCCAACAACCATCTGTACCGTCTGCGAACGTGAATACGAGCGAGAGGACATGGCCTACTGCCCGGCCTACCTCGGGTCGATCTGCTCGCTGTGCTGCTCGCTCGATGCGCGCTGCAACGACATGTGCAAGCCGCAGGCGAGCTGGTCGGCGCAATGGCAGTCGGTCGGCCGGGCGCTGCTGCCGTCGCGGCTGTGGGTGCGTCTCGATACCGAGCTAGGTCGCTACCTGCTGCTGATGTCAGCGATCGCGCCGCTGCTCGGGCTGCTGTTCTGGATGATCTACCGCCAGGAGCTGACGATGCTCGACGAGCCTGACCCGAAGCTGGCTGCCGCGCTCGGCATGGGCTTCGTCAAGGCCTATGCGGGCCTGGTGGTCGTCACGGCAATCGTCGGCTGGTGGCTGGTGCTGACGCACAAGAGCCGCGAGGTCGCGCAGGAGGAAAGCAACCGCCAGACGCATGCGCTGAACGAACAGACCGAGGTGCTGCGGGAGGAGATCGCCTCGCACCGCCGCACCGACGAGGCGCTTCAGCAGGCCAAGCGGCTGGCCGACCTGGCGAACCAGGCCAAGAGCCGCTACATCACGACCATCAGCCACGAGCTGCGCACCCCGCTCAACAGCATCATCGGCTACGCGCAGCTGCTCGACGAGGACGACTCGATCCCGGCGCATCGCAAGCAGGCGGTCAGCGTGATCCGGCGTGGTGGGGACCACCTGCTGTCGCTGATCGAAGGCACGCTCGACATCGCCCGCATCGAGAGCGGCCGCTTCGCACTCGAGGTCAAGCCGATGCGGCTGCGCGACTGCCTTCAGGAGATGAGCTCGCTGTTCGAGCTGCAGGCGGCCGGCAAGGGCATCGAGTTCCAGCACGCGATCGCCGACAACGTGCCGGCGGTCGTGCGCACCGACGAGAAACGGTTGCGTCAGATCCTGATCAACGTGCTCGGCAACGCGGTCAAGTTCACCTCGCAGGGCCGCGTGATCTTTCGCGTCAGCCATGCGAGGCAGATGGCGCTGTTCGAGATCGAGGACACCGGTCCCGGCATCCCGCCCGAAGAGCTCGACCAGATATTCGAGCCTTTCGCGCGAGGATCGGCGATCGGCGGTGGCGCCTCGGGTGCGTCTGTCGGCAGCACCGGCCTCGGCCTGACCATCAGCAAGATGCTGACCGATGTGATGGGCGGAGAGATGACGGTGGGCAGCGTCGCCGGGCCGGTACCCCGCACCGGCACGGTGTTCCGCATCCGGTTGTTCCTGCCCGAGGTGCGTGCCGGCGTTGCCGAAGGGATCGAAC
Source organism: Rhizobacter sp. (assembly GCA_046154125.1). Classification (GTDB taxonomy): domain Bacteria; phylum Pseudomonadota; class Gammaproteobacteria; order Burkholderiales; family Burkholderiaceae_C; genus PBB1. Next base: position 2,859 of record JBJXEJ010000054.1, read on the forward strand.
TGCCGCGCACGCAGCGCATCGGCTACGCCGGCTCGCGTCGCCGCCTGCTGGTGGTCGACAACGAGGAAGTCGACCGCGAACTGTTGCGCAACGTGCTGGTGCCGCTGGGCTTCGAGTTGCGTCAGGCCGCTTCCGGGCAGGCCTGCCTGGATCTGCTGCGCGATTTCAGCCCCGACGCGATCCTCATGGATCTGGCGATGCCCGGCATCGACGGCTGGGAAACCATCCGCCGCATCCGCGCCGAGCAGCTGAGCGACGCGCCCGTGGCGATCGTCTCGGCCAATGCGTTCGAGAAGGGCGTCGACAACGATGTCGGCATCCCGGCCGAGGACTTCATCCTGAAGCCGGTTCGCAAGTCGGAACTTCTCGACTGGCTCGGCCGGGTGCTGGCACTGCAGTGGATCGACGCGCCCCAGCGTCCGACGGTGCCGCTCGCACATCCGGCGCCCGCGCCGATGGTGCTCCCATCGCCCGAGCGGCTTCGAGGATTGCAGGAAATGATCGACCTGGGCTATTTCCGCGGCATCGTCAAGCAGCTCGACGCGATCGCCGCCAACGACCCGAGCTGCGCCCCGTTCGTCGACCACATGCGCCAGCTCGCGCAGCAGTTCCAGCTCGACGCGATGACCGGCGTGATACGCAAGGCGCAGGATGCAGCCTGACCTGTCCTCTCCATTCAACCGCAGCGTCGCCGACGTGGTGCTGATCGTCGACGACGTGCCCGACAACCTGTCGGTGCTGCACGATGCTCTTGATGAGTCGGGCTACACCGTGCTTGTGGCGACCAACGGCGAGGCGGCCGTCAGCCGGGCCGCGCAGGCGCTTCCCGACGTCGTGCTGCTCGACGCGGTGATGCCCGGCATGGACGGTTTCGAGGTGGCGCGCCGGTTGAAGGCGCGTCCGGACACGGCACACATCCCGATCATCTTCATGACCGGCCTCACCGATACCGAGCACGTGGTTCGCGCTTTCGAGGTCGGCGGTGTCGACTACGTGACCAAGCCGATCCGTGCCAAGGAAGTGCTGGCGCGCATGGCGGTGCATGTGCAGGGCGCGCGGCAGGCCCGCCAGGCGCGCAATGCGCTGGACGCCTTCGGCCACGCGACGCTGGTGGTGCGGGCCGCCGACGGCAAGGTGGTCTGGAAGACACCGCTCGCACGTGATCTGCTGTTGCAGCATTTTGATGGCGGCGAGCTTGACGTCGCGGTGCTGGCGTGGGTGCGAGACGAACTGGCGCGCCGTGCCGTAGCCGGGGCGGTGCCCGGTGAACCGCTGAGATTGGCAAGGCAGAACCGCCGCCTGGTCCTGGCACTGCACGAGCAGACCGGTGAGGATGAATGGCTGATCGTGATGCGCGAAAGCTCCGATCAGGCCGTGATCGATGCGGTGGGGACGGCCTTCAAGCTGACCACGCGCGAGGCCGAGGTGCTGTACTGGGTCGCGAAGGGCAAGACCAATCGAGACATCGGCGACATCCTCGGCATGAGCCCGGCTACGGTGAAGAAGCACCTGGAGCATGTGTTCGAGAAGCTGGGCGTCGAGACGCGGACGGCGGCGGCGGGGTTGGCGATGAGCCGGGTGAGGGCGTTGTCGGGTTGATTGCCCTTGGGAGCCGGGCCTTCACACCATGGCCGAGGCGCTGGTGCTCGAGGCACTGCGCCGTGTTCCGCCACGGCAGGTTGCTGCAAAAGGCAAACCACAGGTAATTGGACGAAATCCCGGTGCGGTCCGTCGCAAGACAGTAAGCCGCTGTCAAGGGCGCATGTAGTCACGGCGACCAAGCCGACAACCCGACTACGCCATCCGTCGTATGGCCCCGCCGCCGCGGCCTGCGTAACCTGCGCAAGCGGTTTCAACCACCCTTTCCCCATTCCAGGAGACCCCTGCATGAATTCAACACGTCGTACTTTCAACACCACGCTCGGCAGCATCGCTCTCGGTGTCGCCGGCCTGGCAACACCCTTCTTCGCACAGGCTGCCGACACCATCAAGGTCGGCGTGCTGCACTCGCTGTCCGGCACCATGGCGATCTCGGAGACGGTGTTGAAGGACACCGTGCTGATGACGATCGACGAGATCAACGCCAAGGGCGGTGTGCTCGGCAAGCAGCTCGAGGCGGTCGTCGTGGATCCGGCATCGAACTGGCCTCTGTTCGCCGAGAAGGCCAAGCAGCTGATCAGTCAGGACAAGGTCGCGGTGATGTTCGGCTGCTGGACCAGCGTGTCGCGCAAGTCGGTTCTGCCGGTCGTCGAGGAACTCAACGGCCTGTTGTTCTACCCGGTGCAGTACGAGGGTGAAGAGCTGTCGAAGAATGTGTTCTACACCGGTGCCGCGCCGAACCAGCAGGCCATTCCCGCAGTCGAGTACCTGATGAGCAAGGACGGCGGATCGGCCAAGCGCTTCGTGCTGCTGGGCACCGATTACGTGTACCCGCGCACCACCAACAAGATCCTGCGCGCCTTCCTGAAGAGCAAGGGCGTGAAGGACACCGACATCGACGAGAAGTACACGCCGTTCGGCCACAGCGACTACCAGACCATCGTCGCCGACATCAAGAAGTTCTCGGCCGGCGGCAAGACCGCGGTGATCTCGACGATCAACGGTGACTCGAACGTGCCGTTCTACAAGGAACTCGGCAACCAGGGCCTGAAGGCGACCGACGTGCCGGTGGTGGCCTTCTCGGTGGGCGAAGAGGAGCTGCGCGGCGTGGATACGAAGCCACTGGTGGGTCACCTGGCCGCGTGGAACTACTTCATGTCGATCAAGAACCCGACCAACGAGGCGTTCAAGAAGCAGTGGGCCGAGTACTCGAAGGCGAAGAAGCTGCCGGGCGCCGACAAGCCGCTGACCAACGACCCGATGGAAGCCACGTACATCGGCATCCACATGTGGAAGCAGGCGGTGGAGAAGGCCAAGAGCACCGACACCGACAAGGTGATCGCCGCGATGGCCGGCCAGACCTTCCCGGCGCCGAGCGGCATCACCTCGATGATGGACCCGAAGAATCACCACCTGCACAAGTCAGTGTTCATCGGCGAGATCAAGGCCGACGGCCAGTTCAACGTGGTCTGGAAGACGCCTGGCCCGGTCAAGGCCAAGCCATGGAGCCCGTACATCGAAGGCAACGACAAGAAGAAGGACGAGCCTGAGAAGAAGTGATGTATTTCCGACGCACGATGCAACCGTCCGCGCTCATCAGTGAGCCCATCGATCGAAATTTCCTGTTGAGAGCGGTCGCGTTTCTGGTCGTGTTGGTCGGGATCCTGCTCGGCGCGTCGGTGGCTCATGCACTGACGCCCGAGCAGGTGCTGTCCCTGTCTGCGGGCGACAGCGATGCCCGCTCGCAGGCCATTGCTCAGACCGCGGCCAGCGGAGACCCTGCGGCGCAGGCGTTCTTCCAGGCTCTGCTCGACGATGCCGTGAAGGTCGCTGGCGACAGGGTCTATGTCGTTCGCGACGACAAGGTCACCGATGCGGCGACGGGTGCTGCTGCGACGCTGCCTGAAGGTGCCGAGGACGTGATCAACAGCAACCGGCTGCGCCGCGAGCTCGACTCGGCGATGGCTTCGCTGAAGCTGTTGTCAGCCGATCCCGCCGAGCGTCGGCAGGCGGTGCGTGAACTGCGCGACGGTGCCGACGAATCCAAGCTTCCGCTGATCGAGAAGGCCTTGAGCACCGAGGCGGATGCCGTGCTGAAGGCCGACCTCGGACTGCTGCGCGCCGCAGTGCTGGTCTCATCTTCGGACAAGGCCAGGCGCCTCGAGGCAGCGAAGCTTCTGGCCGAGAGCCGCACGCCGGCCACGAAGGCGCTGCTGATCGAGCGGCTGAAGCCGGGTGTCGAACCCGAGGCCGAGGTCCGCGCGCAACTCGTTGCGGCGCTGGCGGGCGTGGAGTCTCAACTGGCCTGGGGTGAGCGCCTTGGTGTCATCTTCACCGGGGTCAGCCTCGGGTCCATCCTGCTGCTGGTGGCGCTGGGCCTGGCCATCACCTACGGCCTGATGGGCGTGATCAACATGGCTCATGGCGAGTTGATGATGATCGGCGCCTACGCCACATATCTGGTGCAAAACCTGTTCAAGGCCCACCTGCCGGACGCATTCGGCTGGTACATGGTCGTTGCGGTTCCGGCCTCGTTCCTCGTGGCGGCGCTGGTGGGTGCGGCGCTGGAACGCAGCGTGATCCGCTGGCTTTACGGACGGCCGCTGGAGACGCTGCTGGCCACCTGGGGTATCAGCCTCGTGCTGATGCAGGGCGTGCGCAGCCTGTTCGGAGCGCAGAACGTGCAGGTCGAGAACCCGGCCTGGTTGTCGGGTGGCGTCGACGTGCTGAGCAACCTGACGCTGCCGTACAACCGCCTCGCGATCATCGCGTTCGCGGTGCTCGTGCTCGTCGGCGTGTCGCTGCTGATCGCGCGCACACGGCTCGGACTGTTCGTCCGGGGCGTGACGCAGAACCGCAAGATGGCCGCGTGCGTCGGTGTCAACACCGCGCGCGTCGACACCTACGCATTCGCGCTCGGCTCGGGCATCGCCGGGCTCGCCGGCTGCGCGCTCTCGCAGGTCGGCAACGTCGGGCCCGACCTGGGCCAGGGCTACATCGTCGATTCGTTCATGGTCGTGGTTCTGGGCGGCGTAGGCCAGCTCGCCGGCACGGTGTACGCGGCGATGGGCCTCGGCATCCTCAACAAGCTGCTCGAAGGCTGGCAGGGCGCGGTTCTGGCCAAGATCATGGTGCTGGTCTTCATCGTCATCTTCATCCAGAAGCGGCCGCAGGGCATCTTCGCGATGAAGGGCCGGAGCGCCGAGGCATGAGCGCCGTGCTGCCCAAGGTCGCGTCAGCGCCTTCGGTGTCCGCCCCGATCGGCGGACTGCTCACCGGTCGGATGTGGAGCGTGCTGCTGGCGTTCGTGCTGATCGTGTCGGTTGCCGTGCCGGTCATGAACCTGCTGATTCCCGCTGGCAGTGCCTTCCATCTGTCCGACTACGCGGTCTCGCTGATCGCCAAGATCATGTGCTACGCCATCTGCGCGCTGGCGATGGACCTGATCTGGGGCTACACCGGCATCCTGTCGCTCGGCCACGGCATGTTCTTCGCGCTCGGCGGCTACGCAATGGGCATGTACCTGATGCGCCAGATCGGCCGCGACGGCAACTACCAGAGCGATCTGCCCGACTTCATGGTCTTCCTCGACTGGAAGACCTTGCCTTGGCACTGGGCGCTCAGCGATTCGTTCATCGGACAGCTGCTGCTGGTGGTGCTGCTGCCGGGGTTGCTGGCCTTCGTCTTCGGCTTCTTCGCGTTCCGTTCGCGGATCAAGGGCGTGTACTTCTCGATCATCACGCAGGCCGTCACGTTCGCTGCGATGCTGCTCTTCTTCCGCAACGAGACCGGATTCGGCGGCAACAACGGCTTCACCGACTTCAAGCGCATCCTCGGCATGCCGATCGCAACACCCTCGATGCGGATGACGCTGTTCGTGATGACCGGGCTGACGCTGATCGGCTTCTTCCTGTTCGCGCGCTGGCTGGTCACCAGCAAGTTCGGCCGTGTGCTGCAGGCGATCCGCGATGCCGAGACACGGGTCATGTTCACCGGCTACGACCCTCTGAAATACAAGCTGACGATCTGGGTCATCTCGGCGGTGATGTGCGGCATCGCCGGCGCACTCTACGTGCCGCAGGTCGGCATCATCAACCCGAGCGAGATGTCCCCGGCGGCCGGCATCGAGATCGCGATCTGGGCCGCCGTTGGAGGACGAGGCACGCTGATCGGTCCGATCATCGGCGCCTTTTTCGTGAACGGTGCCAAGAGCTGGTTCACGCAGGCGTTCCCCGAGTTCTGGCTGTACTTCCTCGGCGCGTTGTTCATCGCGGTGACCTTGTTCCTGCCGAACGGCATCGTCGGCCTGCTGCGCCGCAAGAAGGAGGATCGCTGATGACACCGGACCTGATGAAGGCGGGTGCCGAGATACGCCGCGCCAGGGAGGTCGGCCGCGTGCCGGCCGGCAACTCGGGAGGCCGCGAAGCAAGCTACGGCCGCATCAACGAGCCCGGCGCGCTCGACCTGACGCACGGCGCCATCCTGTACCTCGACGACATCACCGTCAGCTTCGACGGCTTCAAGGCCCTCAACGCGCTCAGCCTCAACATCAGCGCCGGCGAACTGCGCTGCATCATCGGCCCGAACGGCGCAGGCAAGACCACGATGATGGATGTCATCACCGGCAAGACCCGGCCCGATCTGGGCAAGGCGTTCTTCGGTTCGACCATCGACCTGCTGCGCCTGCGAGAGAACGAGATCGCCTCGATCGGCATCGGTCGCAAGTTCCAGAAGCCCACGGTGTTCGAGCAGCTCAGCGTCTTCGAGAACCTCGAGCTGGCGCTCAAGGCCGACCGCGGGGTGCAGGCGTCGATGTTCTTCCGGCTCAACGGCGAGCAGCTCGACCGAATCGGCGCGATGCTCTCGCTGATCCACCTGAAGGACAGCGCCCAGCGCAACGCCGGGCTGCTGTCGCATGGCCAGAAGCAGTGGCTCGAGATCGGCATGCTGCTGATGCAGGACCCGAAGCTGCTGCTGCTCGACGAGCCGGTCGCCGGCATGACCGACGAGGAGACCGAGCGCACCGCCGAGTTGTTCCTCTCGCTCGAAGGCAACCACTCGCTGGTGGTCGTCGAGCACGACATGAAGTTCGTCGGCGAATTGATGCAGAACGGGAGAAATGGCAAGAAGGTGACCGTGCTGCACGAAGGCAGCGTGCTCGCCGAAGGTCTGCTCAGCGACGTGCAGGCCAACGAGAAGGTCGTCGAGGTCTATCTCGGCCGATGAGGACAGATTGAAATGCTGAAGGTCGAAGGCGTCAACCAGTACTACGGCGGCTCGCACATCCTGCGCAACGTCGGCTTCGAGGCGAAGCTCGGCGAGGTCACGGTGATCCTCGGTCGCAACGGCGTCGGCAAGACGACGCTGCTGAAGAGCCTGATGGGGGTGGTGGCCGTCAAGACAGGCAGCATCACGCTCGACGGTGGCGTGATCACCCGCGATACGCCTTACGAGCGGGTGCGCAAGGGCGTCGGCTACGTGCCGCAGGGGCGCGAGATATTCGGCCGGCTGACGGTTGAGGAAAACCTGCGCATGGGCCTGGCTTACAAGAGCGGCAGCACGCCGATTCCGCCCGAGCTGTTCGAGTTGTTCCCGGTGCTCAAGCAGATGATCAACCGCCGTGGCGGTGACCTGTCGGGCGGCCAGCAGCAGCAGCTCGCGATTGCCAGGGCCTTGGCTGCGGGGCCGAAGCTGCTGATCCTCGATGAGCCCACCGAGGGCATCCAGCCCAGCGTGATCAAGGACATCGGCCGCGTCATCCGCATGCTGGCCGATCGCGGCATGAACGTCGATGGCAAGCCGCAGCGCATGGCCGTCGTGCTGGTCGAGCAGTACTACGACTTCGCCGCCGAGCTGGCCGATCAGTACCTCGTGATGGAGCGCGGCGAGATCGTCCAGCGCGGACGGGGCAAGGACATGGAAGCCGACGGCGTTCGCGCCCGCATGTCCATCTAGCGCGTCAGCTGCCCTTCAATCCGGTGCCCAGGACGAAGTCGAAGTCTGCCTTCATGTAGCGGCCGTCCTGCTTCATGGCCAGTGCGAGTTCCGGCTTGTGGCCTCCCCACGGATCGCCGGCGAGATGTTCGTCGCCCTTGAAGTACAGCTGCGTGGTGAGCGCCGTGTGCAGGAAAGGCTCGACCTTGATGTGGATGTGGCGCGCACGGGTCAGGTTGCCGTATTTCTCCAGCCCTGGAACGCCCGGAGGAATGGGGTAGGCGCCGGGCACGATGGTCTCGATCTCGTAGCGGCCCTTGGCATCGGTCAGGATCATGCCGCGCAGGTGCGGCTTGACGGTCTCCAGGAAATTGCCCGGCTGTTGCTTGTCGTAGACGCCCTTGTCGTCCGCTTGCCAGATCTCGATGAGCGTATGGGCCAGGGGGGTCTTGCAGTCGGCGCTCAACACCGAGCCGCGCAACATCAGCTTCTGACCGGGCTCGTTGTCGGCGACCAGCTTGAGTTGAAACATGGGCGCGCCGTAGTTGTACATGGGCCCGAGAATTTCCTGCTCGGTGAGCCTGCATTCGGCCGCCGCGGCGTTGATCGCGGGCAGACCCACCGCCGCGCCACCTAGCGCAGCGCCCGTGTAGCGAAGGAAACGTCGACGTTGAATCGCGTGGATGTGTTCTTCGGGTGTTCCCATGTCTGCTCCAGTCGGTATGGTTTGATATTCGAGAGCAGGAGTGTCTGCCGTGTTTGCGGGCTGGGACCCATCGAGCCTCGACGCGAGCAAAGGTTTGCCCTGGCTCGCCAGCGAATTCTCAACGGACGCACCGCTCGACATTCCGCTCAGGTTCTCCAGACCCGGGGTGCGCAGGGCTTCAGGCCCCAGACCATTTCGCGCCACTGGGCCCACACAGTGGTCAGCAACTCCATTGCGGGCTCGACCCGCGGCGCCAGTGCGCGCAGCACGACGATCTCTGCATGCGGCGAAGTGCAGCCAGCGGTGCGCTTGAGCAAGTGACTCGAGGCTGCATGCCTGGCTGCATCGAGCAACACATCGCGGCGCTCGGATGGCATCGCCCGGCCCGCGGCGAACCACATCGTGGCGAGCACGGGGCAGCCCGCGAAACCCAGCGGTGAGTGAAGCAGGCGCTTGTCGTCACCGCGGATCGTTCCCCGCTCCAGCCACACGCCGGGCAGCTCGATGCGCTGCAGGTAGTGCCCGGAGTCGAAGCCCTCACCGCTGGCCGGCAGACCCAGTGCAACGATGTCCCAGCCCAGCATCTCGCCCCCGGGCGCCAGCTCGAAACGCATGCTGTTCTCGGCGAGTGCGGCGCTGTGGCAGATCGTTTCCAGAGGCAGCCATTCGAGCCGCGCGCCGTCGGCAACCAGCGCGGTGACCGATTGCCGAGCCGACTCTCCCGCGCTGCGATAGAAGCGCGTCGCGCTGGGTGTCGTGATCAGCGCATGCGCGCCCGGCTGCAGGGACGCTTCGACATGCAGTGAATCGCCGCCGACGATGCCGCCTGGCGGATGGACCAGCACGTGATGGCAGATGCCCGGGCCTTCGGGATACAGGCTCCGCAGAACGCGCAGCGGGCCCGAATGACGGTCGTGTGCCAGCGTGCGATCCGCATCCCGTCGATAGCTCAGTTCAAGACGGCCAGGCCAACCCATGCGAAGTTCGGGTCTCGCTCAGACGGGCTTCACGCCGAGCTTGAACGCGATCATCGCGCGCAGCTTGTTCGGTACCACCGGCTTGATCAGCAGGTGGAAGTTCTTCTGCTGCGCTTCGAGGTCGAGCGCCGACATCGTGCTGCCGGTGATGACGATGGCAGGCAGGCTTTCACCGAAGCGGGCACGCAGCACCGCGAGCGCATCGACTCCGTTGAAGCCCTGCTCCAGGCGGTAGTCGACGATCAGCAGGTCGGGCTTCACGATCGTCGTGTCGGCGGCACGGGCCCATTCCGCGCAGGCCGCGACGCTGGCGAACGCCGCGATGCGGGCGCCCCAGCCCTGGAGCAGCGCCTCGAGCCCGTTCAGCACGGCCGGCTCATCTTCGACCACGACGATGAGTCGGCCGTTCAGCGTGAGCGCCAGCGGCCCCTTGCCTGTAAGCGCCGGTTGCGCCTGCGGTGCCCGCTTGCCCAGCGGCAGCTCGAGGGCGAAGACCGTGCCCTTGCCGGTCTGCGAACTCAGGCGGATCGGCGCGTGAATCAGGTCTGCCAGCCGCTTGACGATCGCGAGGCCGAGGCCGAGGCCCTTGCGCTGCTGCGGATCGGTCCGCAAGGCGCCCGGCACCTGATAGAACTCCTCGAACACCCGGGTCTGTTCGCTCTCGGCGATGCCGGGTCCGGTGTCCCACACCTGCAGCAGCAGCCGGTCGCTGCGTCGCCGGCAGCTCACCAGCACGCTGCCGTCGGCGGTGTAGCGGATCGCGTTCGAGAGCAGGTTGCGCACGATGCGCTCGACCAGCAGCGGATCGGCGAGGGCCATGTGATTCGCGCCTCGGAAGCGCAGAGCCAGACCCTTCTCGAACGCCAGCGGCTCGAAATGCAGCCGAAGCTTGCGGTACAGGTCGCCGATGGAGAAATGCTGAGGATGGACCTCGATACCTCCGCTGTCGATGCGCGTGATATCGAGCAGTTCGGAGAACAGGCCTTCCAGCGCATCGACCGATTCGTTGATGCTGTTGACGAGGTGCGCCACCTCGACATCGTGGTTCTTCTGGCGAAGCGCCTCGGCGAACAGGCCCATCGCGTGCAGCGGCTGACGAAGGTCGTGGCTGGCCGCGGTGAAGAACTGCGTCTTGGCTCGGTTGGCGACTTCGGCCTCCTGACGCGCACCCTCGGCTGCGCTCTTCTCGACGCGCAGCTGCGTCAGCAGGTGATCGGCCTGCAGCTTCAGTTCGAGCGCGCGTTGCAGGGCTTGCCGGTAGTTGCGGGCCAGCAGCGTGGTCAACGAGAAGATCAGCAACAGGATGCCGGCCAGGTGAAAGCCGTCATCGCTTCCGTCGCTGGCAACGCGCGCTGCCATGGGCACGAAGCACAGTGCAGCGAACAGCAGGAACACCCGGGGCCGGGTCGCCAGCAACGGCACGACCGCGATGCAGAGCGTGTAGATGGTGACGATCAGCGCGATCTGCTGCACGTTGCCACCTCGCAGGTAGAACACCCACGAGGTCGCGCCCCAGAGCGCTCCCGATGTCAGCGTGCCGACGGTCCACCACAGGCGCCAGCGCGGCCAGTCGACCACACCCAGTGCTGAAATCCGGTTGAAGCGCTGCAGCAGCCACAACCTCGCGAGCCACATCAGCGCGAACAAGGCCAGCCACGGGAGCATGACCGCCATGGGAGTGACGGACCAGAAGATCATCACGATCACGCCGATGCCGGCCAGGTTGCCGGCCAGCTGTGCCGGCATGTAGTCGAACGCGCTGCGCACCTCCTCGGCCAGCGAAGCGTCGGGCTTCGCGTCAGCCGCTGGCATCGGCACGTCGGTCATGGACCGTTCTTTCTCCAGCTGTGCAGACCGCTCTGCTGGCGCGACATCTGGCCGACCGCCAGCACCGCCTGGGTGCGCGAACTGACATTCAGCGTGCGCAGCACCGCCGCAACGTGGTCCTTGACCGTTTCGACCGACAGCTTCAGGTCACGCGCGATCAGCTTGTTCGGCTTGCCTTGCAGCAGCAGGCCGAGCACCTCGGTCTGGCGTGGCGTCAGGCCCAGCGACTCGAGTGGCGCATGCGACTGGTAGCCTTCGTCGAACGCGTTCTGGCGCACCGAGCGCAGCGCGCCGGGCGTGGTGTCGACGTAGATGTCGGTGCCCGCCATGTCGTCGCCCATGTTCATCGGCGGGACGTAGATGCCGCCGGACATCACCATGCTGAGCGCCTCGAAGAGCACATCGTTCGACGAGCGCTTGGGCACGAAACCCATCGCGCCGAGGTCGATCGCGCGGATCACGTCGCTGGTGCGATCGCTCGCCGACACCACGACCACAGGCATCGCCGGATAGGCGGCACGGAACTCGGCCAGGACGTCGAAGCCGTCGGCGTCGCCGAGCCGCAGATCGAGCAGCGCCAGGTCGAAGTCGCTGTCTTGCTGCAGCGTTTCACGTGCAGCCCTCGCGCTGCTCGCGGCGACGACGCTGACGTTGTCTCCGAGACCCTGGATGATGTTCTGCAGCGCTGACAGGATCAGCGGGTGGTCGTCGATCAGCAGGACCTTCATGGTGTCTCCTTGAGCTTCATCGCCGCGAAGATGCTAAGCCCGGTGGCCCGCGCGGCGCCGTTTTGGCATTCACCCCCAAACGGGGGGGCGGCCGGCCGTGCAGGCCGCGGATCAGGCGTTCAGCCAGGTGATCAATGGTTGCCACTGCTCGAGGTCGCGCTCGACCCGGCCCGGCGCGACATCCCACAGCGTCAAGCCGTGCGCTGCGAGGTGGATGTAGTTCTGCGTGTCCCGCAGATGCGTCAGAACCGGGAACTCCTGTGCGCCGAGGAATACCTTCAGCTGATCGGCGGAGATGGTTCCATCGCGTGAGCGCATGCCAACGATGCCGACCTCCAGTTTCTGCGCCCGCTTGTGCTCGGCCAGACGGTGGAGGAAATCGTGTGTCGCGTGGATGTCGAAGATGCTGGGCTGCAACGGCACCAGCACCTTCGTCGCGATCTTCAGCACCTCGTCGAGCCGTTTTCCGTGCAGGCCGGCGGGCGTGTCCAGCACGACGTGGGTGGTGCCCTTGGGCGGTCGGACACGCAGGTCGGCACCGGTGTCCCATGCGCTGATCGGCTTCGCCGTTGCCGGTCTGAGCCCGAGCCAGGTGGCCGCCGACTGCTGTCGATCGATGTCGCCCAGCATCACCGCCTTGCCGAGTGACGCGAAGTACCCCGCCACGTTGGTGGACAGCGTGCTCTTGCCCACGCCGCCCTTCGGATTGGCCACCACGATCACCGACATGCTCGCCTCCTGCCTTCCTTGTTTCACGTTATGTTACCGGCGCGTGGGGCGCTGCCCGGGGCGTGCTTCGCTCCGCTGCTTCCCGTTCCGTTGTCTCCGAGGCCTGCCATGTCGTCCACCGTGAACCCTTCAGCTTCCGCCGCCGACGTTCTGGTGCTGGTTGCACATCCCGCGCTGGAACATTCGCGTGTCAATCGGCGTCTGATGGAGGCGATCCGGAGGGCCGATCCGGGATCGGCGCGGGTCGCGGTGCGCGACTTGTATGCGCTGTACCCCGATTACCTGATCGATGTGGATGCAGAGCGTTCGATGCTCGGCGCCGCCCGGCTGGTGGTGTGGCAGCACCCGGTCCACTGGTACGCCATGCCGCCACTGATGAAGCTGTGGCTCGACGAGGTGCTCGGTTTCGGCTGGGCCTACGGGCCGGGAGGCCGTGCGCTCGCGGACAAGCAGCTGTGGCTCGTCGCGTCCACCGGCAGCCCGGAGGAGGCGTACCACCCGACCGGGCACAACCGCTATTTCTTCGACGCGTTCCTGCCCCCCTACGAGCAGACGGCCACGCTGTGCGGCATGCGCTTCCTCGAGCCGCTGCTGCTGCACGGTGCGCACCGCATCGGTGATGCCGAGCTGGACCGGCACGCGGCGCTGTATGCGCAGCGCCTGCAGAGCTATCCCGACTGGCCCGAGCTGGTCGAGCTCGCCGAATGCCCGGAATGCGTGGTCCCCGAACTGGCGCGTCCGCACGACGTGGCGCCGGGAGCGCTCTGATGGAGCACACCAGCTGGTTGAGCGCCGCGCTGGTCTACCTGGCCGCCGCGGTGCTCGCGGTGCCGCTGGCGCGGCTGCTCGGGCTTGGCGCGATCATCGGGTACCTGGCCGCCGGCATCGTGATCGGGCCGTGGGGCCTGAAGCTGGTCACCGATGCGCAGGACATCCTGCACTTCGCCGAATTCGGCGTCGTGCTGATGCTGTTTCTCGTCGGACTCGAACTCGAGCCGCGGCGGTTGTGGACGCTGCGCAAGCCGATCTTCGGCTGGGGCAGCGTGCAGCTGTTCGGCTCGGCGGCGCTGATGGTCGGCGTCGGCATGCTCGCCGGCAGCGATGGGCGGCTCGCGCTGGTCGCCGCCCTGGGCCTGGCCCTGTCGTCGACCGCGATCGGACTGGCAGTGCTGGCCGAGCGCAACCTGACACCGACCACCTCGGGCCAGAGCGTGCTCAGCGTCGCGCTGCTGCAGGATGTGGCAGCGATCCCGATCCTGGCGCTGCTGCCGCTGCTGGCGGTGAGTGCGGCGATGCCGGCGGCGGGCGCAACCACCGGTGACCACGGCGGCTGGCTGGCAGCCGCCAAGGCCATCGCCGTGATCGCCGCGATCGTCTTCGGCGGCCGGCTGCTGCTGCGCCCGGCGCTGCGCTGGATCGCCGGCAGCGCGACGCCCGAGATCTTCACTGCCGCGTCGCTGCTGCTCGTGGTCGCCACCGCCGCGCTGATGCAGTCGGTCGGGCTGTCGATGGCGCTGGGCGCCTTTCTCGCCGGCGTGCTGCTCGCGGAAAGCGAATACCGGCGAGAGCTCGAGACCGACCTGGAGCCGTTCAAGGGCCTGCTGCTCGGGCTGTTCTTCATGGCGGTCGGCATGACGATCGACTTCGCGGTCGTGCTGCAGCAGCCCGGTCTGATCGCGCTCCTGGTGATCGGCTTCCTCGCGCTGAAGGCGCTGGTGCTGTGGGGCATGGCGCGGGTGATGCGGCTGCCGGTGCTGGAGCGACCGGTGTTCATCATCCTGCTGGCGCAGGGTGGCGAGTTCGGCTTCGTGGTGTTCCAGGCGGCGGCGCAGGCGGGCGTGATCAGCGCCGGCGCGTCGTCGCTGCTGGTCGCGACGGTGGCGCTGTCGATGCTGCTGAGCCCGCTGCTGCTGGTGATCGCCGACCGCGTGATCGCGCCCCGGCTGCAGCGCAGCGTTCGTGAACAGGCGACAGTGCTCCCCGAGATCAGCGAGCCGCAGGACGCGCCGATCGTCATCGCCGGCTTCGGCCGCTACGGCCAGATCGTCGGCCGCATGCTGTTCGCCAACGGTCTGAAGCCGACGGTGCTCGACCACGACGCCGAGTCGATCGAGGCGATGCGCAAGTTCGGCTGGCGCGTGTTCTACGGTGACGCGACGCGGCTCGACTTGTTGCGCACCGCCGGGGCCGGCACCGCACGCGTGCTGGTGCTTGCGATCGACGACGTCGGCCAGAGCCTGAAGGTCGCGGAGATCGCGCGCGAACATTTTCCGCAGCTCACCGTGGTGGCTCGCGCGCGCAACGTGCAGCATTACTACGCGCTGCGCGACCTGGGCGTGACACTGATCGAGCGCGAGACGCTGGACTCGGCGCTGATGAGTGCGCGCAGCGTGCTCGAGACGATGGGCTGGCAGCCGCACCAGGCGCGCAACCTCGCCATGCGCTTCCGTCGCCACACCGTCGAGCAGATCGAGGCTGCCGCGCCGCACTGGCGCGACGAGGCCTGGCGCGTGGCCAACGCCCGCACCGCGCGGCGGCAGCTCGAGGAGCTGTTCGCGCAGGAGCGCGAGGAAGCACTTGCACGCCGTCGGCAGCAGGACTGGAATGGGTTGGGCCGGGAAAAGCCCGGCCACGATGAGCCTGCAGACACGACCGGCGAGGCCGATGAGCGAGCCCCGAAGGAGCGCAGCTGAGACGCAGTCCGGGTTGACGCAGAAACCCCGGGAGCGGCAGGGCCAGGCGTTATTGCTAATGCAATTGCATTAGCATCGAGTCATGGAACGTCACACCCGACAGCGTCAGGCGGTGGTCGATGCGCTCGCGCGCAGCGGTCAGGCGCTGAGCCCGCAGGACCTGCTGCTCCGGGCCAAGTCGGCTGTGCCGACCCTGAACCTGTCGACCGTCTACCGGCAGATCAAGGGGCTGCAGGACGCCGGGCAGATCGTTCGCGTCGAGTTGCCGGGCCAGCCGCCACGCTTCGAGATGGCCTCCCGTGGCGAGCCGGCAGCGCCCGCTGTCCATCGGCACGAGATCCACGCGGTGGAGCATGCTTCGGTCGTTCCGTCGCTCCATCACCACCATTTCCACTGCGTCCAGTGCGACCGCGTCTACCCGATCCACGCCTGCCCGGGCCCGATGAACAACCTCGCGCCTCCCGGCTTCGAGGTGCAGCACCATGACCTGACGCTGCGCGGACGCTGCGCGAGTTGCGTCGCCGGAGCGTCGGCATGACGGCCGGCCCGATGAAATCGGATTCACACGTGCACTCGGGTGGGGGACACGTGCATGAGCACGAGCACGGACGTGCCCACTCACACGCGGTGGGACACGACCATGCGGCGCACGGACACGGCCCCTCGCCGCTGCTTCCTGCGCCGGCCTCTGCGCCCGTCACCAGCCTGCTGATGACCTCGGCGCTGGTGCGCCTGGCGGGCGCCATCGGTCTGAGCGCCTTGCTGTGGGCGGCGGTTGCCTGGGCGCTGTCCGGCACACCATGAGCAGCGCCTCGTCCGCGGTCCGTCCGCAAGTGACAGCACGGGGGGTCGCCCCACCCGCGATCGCTGTCGAGGACCTGACCGTCAGCTATCACCACCATCCTGCGGTGCACCACGTCAGCTGTCGATTCGACCCCGGCTCGCTCACCGCGGTGATCGGCCCCAACGGCGCGGGCAAGAGTTCGCTGCTCGACGCCCTGACGGGTCGGGTGCAGCCGAGCACCGGGCGCGTGCTCACCGGGGGGCTGCCGCGCAACGGGCTGGCCTACATGCCTCAGCAATCGGGCATCGATCGCAGCTTTCCGCTCGGCGTGCTCGACGTGGTCATGCTCGGCGCGTGGCCGCGCATCGGCTGGTTCAGCGGAGCCACCGCGGCCCAGCGGGCGCAGGCGCTGCTGGCGCTGGCCTCGGTCGGGCTGGCCGGCTTCGAGCAGCGCTTGATCTCCGAGCTGTCTGTCGGCCAGTTCCAGCGGGTGCTGTTCGCGCGGGTGCTGATGCAGGATGCGCCGGTGATCCTGCTCGACGAGCCGTTCAACGCGATCGACACCCGCACCACCGCCGACCTGATGCGGCTGGTGCAGCACTGGCACGAGGAAGGCCGCACGGTGATCGCGGTGCTGCACGACCTGGCGCAGGTGCGCGAGCATTTCCCGCTGACGCTGTTGCTGGCGCGCGAATGCGTGGCGCACGGGCCGACCGAAGCGGTGCTGGTGCCACGGCATCTGATGCGCGCGCAACAGATGGCCGAGCAGTGGGACGAGAACGCCGACTGGTGTGCGGCTCCGGCGCTGTCACCGAGGGTCGCCTTATGACGCTGCTGATGTGGTTGCAGGGCCTGCTGATCCAGCCCTTCGTCGAGTTCGGATTCATGCGTCGTGCCCTGGTCGCCTGCGTGGCGCTGGGCCTGAGCTGCGGACCGATCGGCACCTTGCTGGTCTTGCGCCGCATGAGTCTGGTCGGCGACGCGATCGCGCACGCGCTGCTGCCCGGTGCTGCGCTGGCTTTCGTGATGTTCGGTTTCTCGCTGTGGGCGATGAGCATCGGCGGTTTCGTCGCGGCCGTCGCGGTGGCTGGCCTGGCCGGCCTGGTCGCACGCCTGACGCCGCAGCGCGAGGACGCCAGCTTCGCGGCGTTCTACCTGATCGCGCTGGCCGCGGGCGTGATGATCATCTCGATGCGCGGCAACAGCGTCGACCTGATGCGCGTGCTCTTCGGCACCGTGCTGGCCGTCGACGATGCTTCGCTGCTGCTGATCGCCGGCATCGCAACGTTCAGTCTGTTGCTGCTGGCGCTGGTGTACCGGCCGCTGGTGGTCGAATGCTTCGATCCCGGTTTCCTGCGCCACCTCGGCAACGCCGGGGCCTGGGTGCACGCGTTGTTCCTGACACTGCTGGTGCTCAATCTCGTCGGCGGGTTTCAGGCCCTGGGCACTTTGATGGCGGTCGGGCTGATGATGCTGCCTGCCACCGCCGCGCGCTTCTGGGCGGCCGAGGTGTGGAGCCTGGCGGCGGTCGCCGCGCTGTTCGCCGTGCTCAGCGGCTGGGGAGGGCTGCTGCTGTCGTACCACGCCAACCTGCCCTCGGGCCCGGCCATCGTGCTGCTGGCCGGCAGCTTCTATGCTCTGTCGCTGCTGCTGGGCCGCCGCGACAGCCTGCTCGCGCGGCAGCTGTCGCGCCGCTCGCACCGCAAGGCCTGACGATGCGCGCTGACGACCCGGACCGCTTGCAGTTCCAGCGGCGTCGCCTGTTCATCGGGGCGGCTTCGGCCATGCTGGCGCCGGCAGCTCGGGCAGAAACCGCAGTCAGCGCGATGCATGCGCCCTGGCCTCTGCGGGTGGTGGCGACCTTCTCGGTGCTGGCCGATATCGCGCGCGAAGTCGGCGGTCCGGCGGTCGAGGTGACTTCGCTGGTCGGACCCAATGCCGACGCGCATGTGTTCGAGCCCACGCCATCGGATGTGCAACGCGTGGCACGGGCTCAGCTCGTGATCACCAACGGACTGCGCTTCGAGGGCTGGATCGACCGGCTGATCGCGGCTTCAGGCTATCGCGGGCCGATCGTCGTGGCCAGTCGCGGTGTCCTCACCCGACAGCTTGCTGGAGGTGCCGATCCGCATGCCTGGCAGGACCTCGCCAACGGACAGCGCTATGCGGAGAATATTTCCAACGCGATGCTCGACGCGACCTCCCCGCGTGCGCCGCTGTTTGCCATCGAGATCCGGGGTCATGCCAGGGACTACCAGCGACGCCTCGAGGCACTGGAACGCGACACCCGCGCGCGCATCGCGGCGATCCCGGCAGAGCGGCGCCGCGTGATCACTTCGCACGACGCTTTCGGCTATTTCGGCGCCGCCTACGGCATCACCTTCATCGCGCCGCGCGGCTGGACCACCGGCAGCGAGCCGTCGGCCAAGGCCGTGGCGGGGATCGTCCGCCAGGCCCGCGAATCGAAGGCCAGCGCGTTGCTGGTCGAGAACATCAGCGACCCGAGACTGATCGAGCGCATCGGGCGTGAAGCGGGTTTGAAGGTCGGCGGGGCGCTTTATTCGGATGCGCTCTCGCCACCCGGCACCGAGGCCGACACGTATGTGCGCATGTTCGAGCACAACGTGCAGACGCTGGTGGCGGCGATGTCGGTGGACGCCACCGGTCCGACAGTTGGTGTCGGCAACAAGCCGCGATAACTCGCTCAGGTCTTATCCGCATGAGCACCGGCACGCCGAGAAGCACCTGGCAGCGCGACGAACTGCTGCACCTGCTGTCCTTGTCGGGAACGCTCGCCGGCCTGTCGATCACGGGCGTCACGCTGCTGCGCACACTCGGCAAGGCGTCCGTGGTTCAAACCGTTGCCGACGATGTGCTGGCCTTGTCTGCGCTGCTGTTCCTGTTGTGCACCTACGCCATCTTTTTCGCGCTCCGAACCCGGCGCAGCGCGCTGGCCAGAACGCTGGAAAACGTCGCCGATGCGTTGTTCCTGTTCGCATTGACCGGCATGGTCGCTGCCGGATTCATCATGGTGTACACGGTGTGGTGACCGGGCCGATCCCGCCCGAAGCCCATCGATCGAGGTCGCTGGATACTTCGAAAATCCGGTTCTTCGTCATGCATCGGTCGACCCATGCATGATTTCCGATCACCCCTGCAACTGCCGATCACTGCCATGTCCGACTCCGCCCCCGTCAGCACCGAATCCCTTGCCGTCCTCGGCATCAAGACCGGCCGCGCCGGGCCTCGCCTGCTCGTGCTGGGGGCCGTGCACGGCAACGAGACCTGCGGTCCGCGAGCCATCGAGAAGGTGCTCGCCGACTTCGAGGCCGACAAGCTGAAGCTCGTGCGAGGCAACGTCACCTTCGTGCCGATCACCAATCCGCTGGCCTACCAGCGCGGCAAGCGCGAGGGAGATCGCAACCTGAACCGCAATCTGCGTCCGACCGACAACCCCCTGGACTTCGAGGACCGCATCGCCAACGCGCTGTGCCCGCTGATCGCCCAGCACGACATGCTGCTCGACCTGCACTCGTTCCAGTCGCCGGGTCAGCCGTTCGCGATGCTCGGCCCTCTCAACAACGAGGACACGCTGCAGCCTTTCGAGCTGGCGTCGCACGAGGAAGCGGTGGCGCTGCGGCTGGGCCCGAAGCGCTTCGTCGAAGGCTGGCTCGAGACCTACGCCGCCGGTGTCGCCAACCGCGTCAAGCGAGCCGATCAGTCGCTCGATCCGAACGCGCGCGCGACCTTGCTCAACACCGATCCCAGCTACGGCATCGGCACCACGGAATACATGCGCAGCGTCGGCGGCGTGGCCATCACGCTCGAGTGCGGTCAGCACGACGACCCCGACGCGCCGGAGGTCGGCTACCGCGCCATCCTCAACGCAATGGCCCACCTGGCCATGATCGAGGCGCCGCGCCCGGAGCCGCGCACCGACTTCGAGGTGCTGCGCCTGACCGAAGTCACCGATCGCCTGCATGCGGACGACGCCTTCGTGAAGACCTGGTCCAGCTTCGATCCCGTGTCTGCGGGCGAGCCCATCGGCCGCCGCCATGACGGCACGCTGGTCACTGCGCCGAGCGACGGGTTCGTCGTGTTCCCGAACACGAAGGCCTTGCCGGGCAACGAATGGTTCTATTTCGCCAAGGCCAGCGAGCGGAAATTGAACGTCGAGTGATGAGAGGGGTCACACCTGCGTCATGGCGGTCGGGGAACCTCGTGCCGATGCCATTTCCGGAAGCGAACCGATGAAAACTGTTTCTGCGTGGGCCGCCGTGTTGTGCCTGTCGATCACCGGGGCTGCGCTGGCTCAGGGCCGGCCGCATGTGCATGGGGTCGCCCAGCTCGACATTGCGGTCGAATTCGGCACGATCACCCTGCAGCTGGAGACCCCGCTCGACGGCCTGCTCGGGTTCGAACGTGCGCCGCGCGGTGTGGCCGAAGCGCGCCGCGCAGAGACTGCCATCGCCGCACTGAAGGCGGCCGATGCGTTGTTCAGGTTCACGCCGGGCGCCGGCTGCACTTCCAGCAGCGTCGAGCTCAGTTCCGCCGCGCTGAAGCTGGGGTCGCCTGATCCGGCCGAGGCACACGAAGGCCATGCCGATCTCAACGCCACCTACGTCTTCAAGTGCACCGATGCGGCCAAGGCCACCGACATCGACGTGGGCCTGTTCGATGCGTTCATCCGCATGCAGAGCCTGAAGGTCGAAGTCGTGACCGCAAAGGCGCAGTTCAAGCGCGACCTGAAGCGGCCAGCCAACCGTGTGTCGCTGGTTCGCTGAGTCGACGCACCCGACACGATGCCCGTGATCCTGCGTCCTGCTGGTCTCGCCCTTTGAAGGCCACTGCGTGATCGAGGTGCGCGATCTGCGCTTCGCGTGGCCGGGCGCAGCGATCGACTGCGTGGCCATCGACTCCCTGAGCATCGCGGCCGGCCGCACGGTGTTCCTGCACGGGCCCAGCGGTGGCGGCAAGAGCACGCTGCTCGGTCTGCTGGCAGGCGTTCTGTTGCCGCACGCCGGGTCGGTCAGCCTGCTCGACACACGTTGGGCCGATCTGTCGGGCGCACGACGCGATGCGTTTCGCGCCGATCACGTCGGCTACATCTTCCAGCAGTTCAACCTGCTGCCTTACCTGAGCGTGCTCGACAACGTGCTGCTGCCGTGCCGCTTCTCGATGCTGCGTCGCGAGCGAGCGATGCAGGATGGGGGCTCGCCGGGTGCAGCCGCCTGCGAACTGCTGCGTCGCGTCGGGCTGGCGCAGTCGCTGTGGCCGAGGCCGGCCGCTCAGTTGTCGGTCGGTCAGCAGCAGCGGGTGGCGGCGGCCCGGGCGCTGATCGGGCGACCCGAGGTGGTGATCGCCGACGAGCCGACTTCGGCGCTCGACGCCGGCCTGCGCGACAGCTTCATGGATCTGCTGCTCGATGCCTGCCACGCGTCGGGTGGCACGCTGGTCTTCGTGAGCCACGATGAGCGGCTGGCGGCACGCTTCGACGAGCGGCTGTCTTTGTCGGCCATCAATCGTGCTTCGTCGACGACAGCCGGGGAGTCCGCGTGAGCGCGCTGCTGACGCTGGCCTGGCGCAGTGCCTGGAACCGCCGCGCGACCTTGTCGCTGGTGGTGCTGTCGGTGGCGCTCTCGACATTCCTGCTGCTGGGCTTCGAGCAGGTGCGCACCGACGTCCGCGAGAACTTCTCGCAGTCGGTCAGCGGCACCGACCTGGTGGTCGGCGCGCGCTCCGGCTCGGTCCAGCTGATGCTGTACGCGGTGTTCCGCGTCGGCAGCGCGACCAACAACATCCGAATGGACAGCCTGGCCGCGATCGCGAAGCATCGGGCGGTCGAGTGGGTGGTTCCGCTGTCGCTGGGTGATTCGCACCGCGGCTATGCGGTGCTGGGCACGACGGCCGATTACTTCAACCGTTTCCTTTATGGCGATCGCGAAGCGCTCGTGCTGACGCAGGGCCGCGCCTTCGCTGACGGCATCGACGGTCTGTATGGCGCCGTGCTGGGCGCAGAGGTGGCGCATGCGCTCGGCTACCGGCTCGGCGACAAGTTGACGTTGACCCACGGCAGCGGCGGGTTGCCCGGCTCCGAGCACGCCGACAAGCCGTTCAGCGTGGTCGGCATCCTGGCACGCACCGGCACGCCGGTCGACCGAACGGTGCACATCAGCCTCGAATCGATGGAGGCGATCCACATCGACTGGGTCGGTGGCGCGCCGATGCCGGGCGTATCGATTCCGCCCGAGCAGGCGCGCAAGTTCGATCTGGCGCCGAAGCAGGTGACTGCCGCGCTGGTCGGGCTGAAGGGCCGGGCGGCGGTGTTCAACGTGCAGCGCTTCGTCGCCGACTACCCCGGCGAGCCGCTGATGGCGGTGCTGCCCGGCGTCGCGCTCGACGAACTGTGGGACGTCGTCGGCGTCGGCGAAAAGGCGTTGCTCGGCATGTCCGCGATGGTGGGCGTGGTCAGCCTCGCGGGACTGATCGCGGTGGTGATGGCGGGCCTGAACGAGCGTCGCCGCGAGCTGGCGGTGCTGCGCGCGGTGGGTGCCGGCCCGCGTCACGTCTTGCTGTTGCTGACCGGCGAGGGTCTGCTGGTGACGCTGACTGGCGCCGTGCTCGGCGCTTCGTGCACCGGGCTGTTCATTGCGCTGGCCGCCCCGTGGGTGCAGGCGCAGTTCGGCGTCAACCTGAAACTTTCGGCGCCCAGCCAGGCCCAATGGATGCTTTTCGCCGCCGTCGTGCTGGCGGGCGGAGTCGCCAGCCTGATACCGGCCTGGCGCGCCTACCGACTGTCCCTGGCCGATGGCCTGTCTCCAAGGGTGTGACGATGAACAACGGATCGTGGATCTGCCTGGATGGTGTTGCCGGGGCACGTCGTGCCGTTGCTTCGGCCATGGCGGCTTGCGTGCTGCTGGGTGCCTGCGCTGGCGCGTGCGCTCAAGGCGGTGCGGGCTCGGCCCCGGCGCCGTCGCTGAGCCGACCACTCGGCGGTTCGGGTGAGAGCAAGCCGGTCGCGTCCGGCACGTTCCGCGAGATCAGGTGGGACGATCTGGTCCCGCAAGACTGGGACCCGCTGAAACAGTTCAAGAGCATGAACTTCAGCGTGATGAACGACAGCGATCCGCGCGCTGCCGAGATGCTCAAGCGCATGCGCGAGACCTGGGACAACGCACCGACCAACAACGAGATGGATGGCGTCGCGGTGCGAATCCCCGGCTATCTGGTGCCGCTGGAGGACAACAAGAGCGGCCTGAAGGAATTCCTGCTGGTGCCGTACTTCGGCGCCTGCATCCACACGCCGCCGCCGCCGGCCAACCAGATCATCCATGTCAAGCCGCAGAAGCCGCCCAAGGGCTTCAGGTCGATGGACACGGTTTGGGTCAGCGGCACCCTCAAGACGTTGCGCAGCGACAGCTACATGGGATCGAGCGGCTACCGCATGGATGCGGAGAAGGTGGAGCCTTACGTCGACAAGAAGTAGCCGGCCTGCTCAGGCGCTGATGACGCGGTCGCGACCTGCATTCTTCGCCTGATACAGCGCGGCGTCTGCGCGCGTGATCAGCGAAGCTGCATCGTCGCCTGGTTTCATTTCGGCCACCCCGCCCGAGATCGTGATCGTCAGCAGCACTTCCTGCGACGTCCGGTGGCGAATCCGCATCGCCTTGGTGCGGGTGCGTACCGTTTCGGCAAGGTGCATGGAATGGTCCAGCGATGTCTCCGGCAGCAGCAGCGCGAACTCCTCGCCGCCGTAGCGCGCCGCGGCATGTGACGCCTTGGTGACCGAGGTCCGCAGGATCTCGCCCACGGCCTGGATCACGCGGTCGCCCATCAGGTGGCCGTGGGTGTCGTTGACGCCCTTGAAATGGTCGATGTCCAGCATCACGAGGCAATGGCTGGTTCCATCTGCCGGCTTATGCGCGAGCAGGGACTCGATCCGCTTCTCGAAGCCGCGGCGGTTGAGGATGCCGGTCATCGGATCGAGGATCGCGTCGTCACGCGCGCGGTCCAGGTCGCTGCGCAGGCGGTTGATTTCCTCCTGGCTGCTGATCACCTTGTTGCGCAGCGCGTCCACCGAGCTCTTCATCTCGGCGGTGCCCGCCAGCACCTCGCTGAGGCGCGGCTTGAGCTGCTCGACATCGCGGGAAGCGAGGGCGGATGTGAGCCCCGTGAGCTGGTCGCCGAAGGTGCCGGCACGGTCACCGGTGTGCGAGGCCGATTGCGCCATGCTCGCCATCAGCCGCTCCATCTCGCTGCCGATGGTGTTCACCGTCTCCTCGTCTGCGGGAGCGATGTGCTTCTTGTAGAGCCCGATGACGGCCTCGTCGTCCAGGCTCGAATCGTTCTTGATCAACTGATCGACCGCTGTCGACAGGCCCGGGTTGATCCCTGCCGTGTACTCGTACCACAGCGTGAACGTCACCGGATTGAACGCCGCAGCGTGCCGCCCCATGTGCCCCAGTGCCAAGCGCAGCAATTCGGCAGTTCGCTCTTTGGATTCCGAATATCGCAGCACGGCACCTTCTCAAGGTTGGAATTTAATCCCTCGAATCATTTTAGTTTCAAATCTCCAGGGGTTTTGCCACCACCGGGCGGCATCTTCTTCGGTGTCGGCCGGACGCGGTTTCAGACTCCGCGAAGCACACCGGTCGGGATCGCCAGACCATCATCTCAAGACGCAGCTCACAATAAGTCGATGTTCGCTCCTTCGCAAACCGACGTGCGCCGATTCTTCTGCGCAGCCCATCAGAAGGCGCGTGACGGTGGTCCGATGACTGCGCTGGAAATCGTCGCCGCCGACTGGATCGCCGAGCACCCCGAGTACCACGGGGAACTCGCCGATGTCGACGCCGCGCTGGCCGCCGTCTATGACGTCGAGGCCGGTCGCAGCAACCCGTTCCTGCATCTGTCGATGCATTTGTCCATCAGCGAGCAGGTGTCGATCGATCAGCCTCGTGGCATCAGGCAGGCGGTCGAGTTGCTGACCGCGCGGCGCGGCGCGGTCCATGACGCCCACCACGAGGTGATGGAGTGCCTCGGGGACATGATGTGGACTTCGCAGCGCAGCGGCCTTCCGCCAGACGGCGATCGCTACATCGCCAGTGTCAGGCAGCGCGCTACGCGTGATTGACGGGGCCGGCGCACAGCAAGTTGCGTCCCCACGGAAGCGGCTGTCCACCCCGTTCATCGAGGCTTCAGTTCAGGGGCCTACCCTTAACAAGTCATGAAGTTTGAGCTGAACCCAGTCCGGCGGGATGTGCTCTGGACGCTTGGATCGCTGGCGCTGCTGCTGGTTTGGGACGCTGCGCGTCTGGACCTCACGGTCATGCACTGGTTCGGCGACGCGCATGGTTTCGGTCTGCGCAACAACTGGGTTTTTTCGCGTCTGCTGCACGATGGAGGGCGTTGGATCAGCGCGCTGGCCTTTGCGGCCGTCCTCGTCAACGTCGTGCGGCCCTGGGCCTTCGCGAAGGACATGAATCTGCCGACCCGGATCTGGTGGTTCGGTGCGATGGCGATCTGCCTGGTGCTCATCCCGACGCTCAAGCAGCACAGCGCGACCAGCTGTCCGTGGGACCAGGCCGAGTTCGGCAGCTCGGCCCACTACGTCTCGCACTGGGCTTTCGGGATCAACGATGGAGGCGGCGGCCGCTGCTTCCCTTCCGGGCACGCTTCGGCCGCGTTCAGTTTCTTCGGCGGCTGGTTCGCCTTGCGCGCCTCGGCGCCGCAAGCGGCCCGTCGATGGTTGATGGGGGTGTTGACCTTCGGTGTCCTGTTCAGCATCGCCCAGACGGTCCGCGGTGCGCACTATCCGAGTCACTCTCTGTGGACTGCCTGGGTATGCTGGGCCAGCAGTGCCGCGCTCTGGTACGGCGCCAAACCGCTGCTGGGGGTACGAACGCATGCGCCCGCCGTGATTGCGGAACGCTGATCCGCGCCAGTTCGGAGAGGAAGATGCCGTTCGTGACGCGGCGAAGGGGCCGAGAGGCCCGGTAGTCACCTCAGACGTTGAATTCGAGGTTGTCGATCAACCGCGTCGCACCCAGCCTGGCCGCGCCGAGTGCGACCCAGTCGCCGCGGCGATCGTCGCCGTCGACGGGCGACAGCAGGTCGGCCTGGCGGCGCACCGTCAGGTAGTCGGGCTTCCAGCCACGACTCATCAAGGCTTGCCGAGCCTGCGCTTCCAGCAGATCGAGCGGCCCGACGCCGTCGCGGAATCGCTCGGTCAGGGCGTGCAGCGCCTGCGAGAGCTCGACCGCCTGCGCGCGCTCGACCTGACTCAGGTACCCATTGCGCGAGGAGAGCGCCAGCCCGTCGTGGGTTCGCGAGGTTTCGCCGGCTTCGATCACGATCGGCAATGCGAATTGATGCGCCATGCGATGGATCACCTTCAGCTGCTGATAGTCCTTCTTGCCGAACACCGCGACTCGCGGCTGAACCGCGTTGAACAGCTTCATCACGACGGTGCTCACTCCCGTGAAGAAGCCGGGTCGGAAGTGGCCTTCGAGGATGTCGGCCAGGGCCGGATCCGGCTGCACGGTGTAGGTCTGCGTCTCGGGGTAGAGCTCGCGCTCATCGGGGGCGAAGACGATGTTGCAGCCTGCCGGCTGGAGCAACTCGCAATCGTGGTCCAGCGTGCGCGGGTAGCGGTCGAAGTCCTCGTGCGGCGCGAACTGCAGGCGGTTGACGAAGATGCTGACGACCACCGGCAGCCCGTGCGCCGCTGCCTGCCGTACCAGGGCAAGGTGGCCGTCGTGCAGGTTACCCATCGTCGGGACGAAGGTGCAGGTGCCGGGCACGGGCAGGGCGGCGCGCAATGCGGCGATGGTGTGAACGATCAGCATGGTCGACCGGGAAATCAGAGGTACCCGTGCAGCGCGGGGTCGGGAAAGCGGCGAGCCTTCACATCGGCGACATAGGTCGAGATGGCCGTCTCGATCGAGGGCGAGCCCTTCATGAAGTCGCGGACGAAGCGCGGCAACTTGCCCTGCGTCACGCCGAGCATGTCGTGCAGCACCAGCACCTGACCCGAACAGTCGACCCCGGCGCCGATGCCGATCACCGGGATGTTCACCGCATGGGTCAGCGCGCGGCCGGCCTCGGACGGCACCAGTTCCACCACCATCATCGCCGCGCCGGCCTGGGCCAGTTCAGTGGCCTGGCGGATCAGCAGCGCGACGGCTTCATCGCCGCGTCCCTGGACTCGGTAGCCACCGAGCGCATGCACCGATTGCGGGGTCAGTCCGAGGTGCGCGCACACCGGGATGCCGCGGTCCACCAGGAAACGAACCGTCTCGGCGGTCCAGCCGCCGCCTTCGAGCTTGACCATGTGGGCACCGGCCTGCATCAGCACGGTGGCGCTGGCCAGTGCCTGCTCGCGCGACTGCTGGTAGCTGCCGAACGGCAGATCGCTGATCAACCAGGCACTGCGGTTGCCGCGGGCCACGCATCGCGTGTGGTACGCGGCGTCGTCGAGCGCCACGGGCAGCGTGCTGGACTGGCCCTGAACCACCATGCCGAGCGAATCGCCGACCATCAGGCAGTCGACGCCCGCGCTGTCGAGCAGGCGGGCAAAGCTGGCGTCATAGCAGGTCAGCACGCTGATCGGCTCGCCGGCCGCGTGCATCTCGCGCAGACGGTGCAGCGTGATCGGCTTGCGGCCGGTCGGCGCCGCGTCGGTGGACGGGTGGCTGCTCATCGATTTGCGCTCATGTCTCGGGTCACCCCGCCTTCATGCCCAGGGTTTCGAGCAGCAACTGATCGGCGGTCACGTCGGGATTGCCGGTGACCAGCAACTTGTCGCCATAGAAGATCGAGTTGGCACCGGCCAGGAAGCACAGCGCCTGCACCGCGTCGCCCAGCGCCTGGCGGCCGGCCGACAGCCGCACGCGGGTGCGGGGCATCGTGATGCGCGCGGCGGCGATCGTGCGCACGAACTCGAACGGGTCGAGCGGCGCCTGCCCGTGAAGCGGCGTGCCCTCGACCGGCACCAGGTGGTTGATCGGCACCGACTCGGGGTACGGCTCCATGTTGGCCAGTTCCGCGATCAACGCCGCACGCTGTGTGCGCGACTCGCCCATGCCGACGATGCCACCGCAGCAGACCTTGACGCCGGCGCCGCGCACGCGTTGCAGCGTGTCGATGCGGTCCTCGAACTGTCGCGTCTGCACGATGTCGGCGTACTTGTCGGGCGCGGTGTCGATGTTGTGGTTGTAGTAGTCGAGGCCTGCGTCGCGCAAGGCTTCAGCGTGGCCGTCGCCCAGCATGCCGAGCGTGGCACACGTCTCCAGCCCCAGGCCCTTCACGGCGCTGATCAGCTGTGCGACCTTCTCGATGTCGCGATCCTTCGGGCCGCGCCAGGCGGCGCCCATGCAGAACCGGGTGGCGCCGGCGGCCTGAGCCTGTCGCGCGGCGGCAAGCACCTCGTCGACCTTCATCAGCGCGGTGGCCTCGACGCCGGTGTCGTAGGCGGCCGACTGCGGGCAGTACGAGCAGTTCTCTGCGCAGCCGCCGGTCTTGATCGACAGCAGGGTCGAAAGCTGCACCTCGGCCGGATCGAAGTTCGCGCGGTGCACCGTTTGTGCCTGGAACAGCAGTTCGGGAAAGGGCAGCGCGAACAGCGCCTCGATCTGCGTCACCTGCCAGCGCGGGGCTCCAGGCGTCACGGCCGACGCGGCGGCGGGCCGCACGAGTTGGATGGGGGCTTCTGGTGTGGAGGTTGTTGGCATGGTCAAGGTCTCGCGTGGACGCTTCCGCAATGATGCGTCGGATAGAAAAGGAGTGGGTTGCGTGCCGTCAAACGGCCAGGTAGGCGAGCCGAACGTAGATCGGCGCATAGGCTTCGGCCTGGGTGATCTCGAGCAGCCGTTCGCGCGCCAATTCCAGCAGCGCGATGAAGGTGACGACCAGCACCGGCTGGCCGCGCGACACGTCGAACAGCTCGTGGAACTCGACGAACTTGCGGCCTTGCAGCGCGCGCAGAACGATGCTCATGTGCTCGCGCACGCTGAGCTGCTCGCGGTTGATGGTGTGATGCTGCGTCAGGTTGGCACGCTTGAGCACATCGGCCCAGGCCGCACGCAGATCGCCGGGGTCGACATCGGGGAACCGCGGCACCAGCGACTGCTCGATGTGCACCTGCGCTCGCAGGAAGTCGCGGCCCAGCACCGGCAGCGCGTCGAGCCGGGCCGCCGCCAGCTTCATCTGCTCGTACTCGACCAGGCGCCGGACCAGCTCGGCACGCGGGTCCTCTGGCTCGGCCCCGTCGGGGTTGCGCCTGGGCGGCAGCAGCATCCGCGACTTGATCTCGATCAGCATCGCTGCCATCAGCAGGTATTCGCTGGCGAGTTCGAGGTTGGTCTTGCGGATCTGATCGACGTAGGTCAGGTACTGGCGCGTCACGTCGGCCAGCGGGATGTCGAGGATGTTGAAGTTCTGCCGGCGGATCAGGTACAGCAGCAGGTCGAGCGGCCCCTCGAATGCTTCGAGGAACAGCTGCAAGGCATCCGGCGGGATGTAGAGATCGTGGGGCAGCTTG
Organism: Rhizobacter sp.; assembly: GCA_046154125.1. Taxonomy (GTDB): domain Bacteria; phylum Pseudomonadota; class Gammaproteobacteria; order Burkholderiales; family Burkholderiaceae_C; genus PBB1. The sequence goes on from JBJXEJ010000054.1 coordinate 32,376, forward strand.
AACAGCGGCTCGCCGTACAGCCGCGCCACCGCCACATTGTCGACAGCCAACGGTACAACGTGCGTCGCCTCGTCGGCCATCAGGGCTCGCAACTCGGGCGGCTCCAGCAACGCAGGGCCTGGCAGGTTCATGGGCAAGACTCAAGCCGGTAGCCGCGCCTCACTTCGGCCCGGTCTGATACACGTAGGGCTGCTGCGGCACGCGCGATTCGGCATCGTCGGCCTGGGCGTCGCGGTCCACCCTTTTGTCCCACAGCAGCGCGCGCCCGGCACGCTGCTCGCTCTCCAACGTGGGCTTTTTCGCCTTCAGCGATTCGATGAAGGCGGTCACGTCTGATTTGTAGGGCTTCCAGAACAGCGGCATGGGGCGACGAGGCATGAGTGAAAACGCGGAGAACCGGAGTTTACCGGGGTGGGGGCGGCGGACACGGCTGCCCCTGCTGCCGCAACCGGGCCTTTCCCTGAGCGCTGATTCATCAAATTCGAAGGGGTTGGCTGTCACGATACCGTCATGAAAGAAGTCGAGTTGAAGTTTCAGGTGCCGCCCGCGGC
>JBJXEJ010000055.1:0-2656 GCA_046154125.1 Rhizobacter sp.
TGGTCACCTACGTCTGGCAAGACGACACCCCACGGGCCGTGATCTACGCCCCCGGCACGCCCAGCAACCCCACAGCGGCAGAACGCGTGGTGTACCTGCACACCGACCACCTGAACACCCCGCGCAAAGCCACCGACGCCAGCGCCCGCGTCGTCTGGACGTGGCAAAGCGATGCCTTCGGCAGCACCGCACCCGACGAGGACCCCGACGGCGACGGGCAGAAGACCATCATCAACCTCAGGTTCCCGGGGCAGTACTTCGATGCCGAGAGCGGGCTGCACTACAACTGGCATCGGTACTACGATCCGGGCAGTGGGAGGTATACGCAGAGTGATCCGATCGGGCTGCAAGGCGGGATCAATACCTACAGCTACGTAGGGGGGAACCCGGTTAGCTATGTCGACCCGACGGGTGAGCTTGCGTTCTTACTTCCTTTCATACCTGCTGCTGCAGGCTGGGGATGGGGAAGTGCCGCGGTAGGAGCGGGTGCCATATTGGCAGTCGCGTCGATTCCAGGCGACACACCGCGTGATCAGATTCGAAACCCTGCATCTTCAAAGCGAGGTGAGGCACGTTGCCGCTGCAAGGCCGCAACAAACGCGGAGGGTGGTCGTGGCCCAACTCCGCAAGAGTGGTTTTATGCAGAACGTTCAGGCCCAACGATGGCTGAAGCCGCGCGCGAAGCATGCCGGCAAGCAAACAAGAACATCGGGCAGGCGTATCCAGGTTGTCAAGGCGAGCACTGCCACTGCGTTTGCAGCGAAAACGGTAGCCCGCCCATCCCATACAACCCGAGGTGAGTCTGATGGAAACCAAGCCGGGGCTAGATCGAAACGGTCAAACTGTTGTGCGAGGTGATCAAGTTCGTCTTTTCACCATCAGGCCATCGATCCTCAAGAGGCTTGCAGGATCAGAACTCGCTGATGTGTCCTCAATGCTCGGACAGATTCTCGAGGTGTTCGACGTCTATGACGATGGCTTGGTCTGGGTCAGCCTCGGTTGGCCAAAAGATGACGGGACTACTGAGATTCACTCGATCGCGGTCGATCCGGACGCAATCGAGCTTGTCGCGAAGGCGCCGGTCAATCAGTCAGACTGAATGGGGCGCGAGGGCCTCGGGGTCAAGTCGTGCCTCTTGCCTTCAGCCGCTCGATGGCCTCCCGCGCGGTGATGATCGGGATGCCCTGGAAGCTGCCCATCGGCGAGATGTCGCGCTTGTCGCCCGAGGCGATGAGATCGGCCTGGCCGGCGATGGCCGCCGCGATGACGTGATCGTCATCGGGATCGGTGGACACCACACGCGGCACGTCCGCCGGTGACACCACGACGGCCAGCCGCCGCAAGTCATCGACGATGCCCTGCGGCGTGAGCCCTGCCTGGCTGAGCCGCGCGGCGAACTTGCTGCGCGACAGCACATCGAGCAACTCGGCCAGCAGCACCTCGCGCGTGCAAAGCTCGAACTCCCGGGCCTTGGCGCCATCGACAAGCCGCCGCGGCAGCCCGCGGCGATCACGCCCGAGACGAGCAGATTCGTATCGATGACAAAGCGCACCGATCAGGCGTCCTGCCTGGCGCGCCGCTCCTGCCGCGCCGCCTGAATCTCCGCCTCGACCTCATCCTCGGAGACGGGCGGCAGGTTCAAGGCATCGAGCCTGGCCAGCTCTTCCGCGAGCCGCTGCGCCGCTGCTGCACGCTCTTCGCGTTGGCTCAGAAACTCCACGAAGTCCACCACTTCGGCCACGCGTCTGGGCGGCAGCTTCTTCAGCCGCTCGATCAACTGAGCTTCGATTGCGGTCATCGCATTCCCCTTGTTCCTTGCTCGTTGCTTGAGATGCTCACCGCCAAGATGCGCCAGGGGTTGATCGCGTGCAGCCGCTGGGCCGCGCCGACGTGCCCGCGCGTCAGCCACCCCAACACGTCGGAGTCGATCAGCGTGGTCATCAGCCCTCGCGCCTCGTGCCGTCGTCGTTGAGCCGCGAGGCGCGCAGTTGGCTCACATAGCCGGCCACCGGAACATGCTCAAAGACGACAGCTTGCATACGTACTCCCTAGCGCAGGTTGCACAGGTTCCGTGCTCATCACGCCATTGTGTGATTCAAAGCCTTGCGTCACGTGCACGCCGAAAGCCCACCGCTCCTGTGGTCACAACGGCAATCGATCAGACAACGGCGGCATCCAATCGGCGCTGCCAATCAATCGCTGGTCGTGGCGATAGTCCTCGTGCTCACTGACCAGCCAAGCTTGGCGCTCAAACCGCTGCTGCAGCGCCTTCACCACCTGGACAAAGGAATGTCCTTCGTCGGCATTGCTGTCCAGATGCACGACCCCGGATGATCGACGCTCCGCCAGAGCCAGCAGCGCTTCCGCCGTGTCTTCCATGAACGAGCAGGCGGGCAACCACAGGCGGCTGGCGCCCACGTGTCCGTCGCGCAGTTGCCATTGGTCCAGGGCCATCAGCATGTTGTTGCCTGCTTGGGTGGGGTCGATCTGCCAGCCGATGCGGGCCAGCAGGGCGGCTGGGTACTCGCCGCGGATCGCAGCTTCGCAGGCTGCCTTGTAGCGGCCGTAGTCGTCCTGCGCCGTCGGTTGCTTGTCGATGCCGTGCGGGCCCGGCGGGTCGTGGTGAAAGACCATCGCTGAACTCGTGTAGACCAGT
>JBJXEJ010000056.1:0-11988 GCA_046154125.1 Rhizobacter sp.
ACCATGGCTCGCTGGGCGCGATGGCGTCGATCGGTCACATGAAGGGCGTTGCCCAGGTCTTTGGCATTCCACTGTCTGGCCTGCCCGCGTGGCTGCTCTGGCGCGCCTACTACCTTTCGCAGATGCCAACCCTGCGCCGCAAGCTGCGCATCTTCGTCGAATGGACCTGGGGCATGTGCTTCCCGACCGACATCACCCACTTGCGCTTCAGCGGCAGCCAGGCGTTGCTGGAAGCGGAACTCGCGGCCCACGCAAAGGCGGCCGGGGCCGTCACGCCCGAAGTGCTGCGCTGACACGGACCGTGTCAGCGCCACTCGATGTCGTGGATACCGAGTTCAGTTCTTGGTCGGCAATCGCATCTTGCTGACCCAGGTCGAGGTCGAGTCGTTCCATTCGTGAGTCATCAGGAAACGGATTGTCTCGACGCGAACCTCTTCGCGGGTCAATTTGCTCATGTCGCGTGGGGTGCCACCGGATACCCACTGTTCGCGCGCGTCATCCCATGTGTTCATCACAAGAAACTTGTCCACCATGGCCATGACTTCGGATCGCGGCATGATGCCCTTGGGCAGTTCGATGTTCGACTTGACCACCCACATGCCGGTCATTTCGTCCCAGCGATGCATGGACAGGAAGACATCGCGGTCCATGAAGGCGGCCATGCGGGACGACTCAACAGGAGGTTTGACGCTTTGCGCTTGGGTGAGGCCCGACGCCGACAGCAGCAGCGCAGACAGGAGGAGGGCAACGGTTCTTGAATTGTTCATCTGATGGCTCCGAAGGGTTGCTTGATCAGCAACTGAGATTGAGGTGGTGGCACACCTTGCGACCAGCGTCTCAAGATGTACCCACAACAGTCGTGGAGCCCGCAGTTCAATTACAGGGACGCTGCATTCCAGCGGAGCGCTGGCAAGTTCCTCAAGCGATCGATCGTCGTGACGACGATCGTGATGGGGTCCGCGCAGCGGCGGCAACTCAGGGTGTCGGCGGTCCGTTTCGCCCCAGTTTCTTCATTGCCTCGCGCAGAAAGTTGAACTGGTCGTTGACATCGCGGCACGTCTTGCAGATCACGAAGTGCAGCCGCAATCGCGCGCGTTCCCTGGGAGGCAAGTCGCGGTCGTGCCCGTCACTGATGAGGCGCGATACCTCCTTGCAGTTGAGTTCGTTGCTCATTGCTTGACCTTGAACCAGCTGATGTCCAGACATTCGCGCAGCTGCATTCGTGCGCGGTACAACATCACGCCGCAGTTGTTCGAAGTGATGCCCAGTTCGACACAGATGTCGTCGACCTCTCTTTCGAGCCACTCACGCATCATGAAGATGCGACCGAGCTTCGGTGGAAGGCGATTCACGCAGATCTGCAGCGTGTCGAAGAACTGGCTCTGCTCCAGGGCGCGCTCGGGGTGTTGCCATACCGCCGGTGACTCCTGCCAGTGGCCGTCGCTGATGAACAAGGCGTCAATCGCATCGTCCATGCTCTGCTCGTCCATCGGCTCGATGTGGACCTCGCGCCCGCGCGTTCGGATCACGTCAATGATCTTGAACTTCAGGATGCCGGTGGCATAGGTGCGCAGCGAACTGCGCCCTTCGAAGTTGTCGGGCTTCTCGAGGATGGCGAGGAAGGTTTCCGAGACGACGTCTTCGGCGACGCTGTCGTTGCGCAGCTGCAACTTCGCGAATCTCAGCAGCGGTTGATGCAGCGCGGCCAGTTCGGATTCGATCGTCATGATGGTGGGTTCCAGGACCTGAGGGCATCTCGATTTCTAGATGCTCAGGTATTAGACCCGAATCGCCCAAAAATCGGTCGGGGTGGTGATGGCCCTGGATGCAAAACACGATCCTTGCAGGCGGCTGGCGCGAGCATGGATGATGTTGATCGAGGGGAACTCGATGGCCGATGGTGTCGCGATCGCAGCCGAGGTGGTCGGTCATTTCGGGCGCGATGACATTCAGGCCGAAGAGCAGGGCAGATGCAGCGCGCTGCTGCGGGTCAGGCGACGCGCGCTGGCTGGCCAAAGTCCGTGATTACTTGGTCATCGGCATGTTCTTCATCATCTCCTTGGCCATCATTTCGGCATCGCTGTCCGACATCGGGTACTTGGCTGGATAGAGCTCTTTGTAGCTCTTGTGCGTGAACGGTTCGATCAGGTCGCCGGTCTTGATCGCGGCCTTGAGTTCCGCAATCACCTCGGCACGGGTCTTCTGCATCATCGCCGCGTTGTCGGCGGCAAAGGCTGTGACGGACGCGGCGGAAATCATGACTGCCGTGAACAGGGCGGTGAGCTTCTTCATGTCGAGTTCCTTGCTTGAGAGGGCACATCGATGTGCCTGGATGGGTGGGAGCATCGTTCGTCGGCGGTCACCGCGTCCGGTCGATGCATTCGCTCGCGAGGTCGTGCGAGGTGCAATGGCATCCGCGCAATCTCGGCGCCTGCCGTGCCCTTCGGCACGAATCACGCGTGAGGTTCAGTCGGCGCGGCCTGCCGCAAATTACAGGGTTGTCGGCGTCATTCGCTCGGCACGAGCGCCCGTTGCGCAACAACAGCCTCCAAGCGCAAGCAGTCGGAAAGACCGACCCGGCCTGCATCGTCTGGTTCGTGTCGGTCGACCATCCGGGCACCCTTGCGAGTGCCGGGATTTCTTACACGCTGGAGGGCGACGGCCCGGTCATCCGTATATGGATCAACGACTTGGCGCAATGGCGCAGATGTTGCAAAGCGGCCGGGGCACGGAGCCGATCTCTCCGCTGGTCGGAGTCAGGAGGATCTGACGCACCATCAACCACAAGCCACGGAGCACCTGATGTTCGGAAATCGCATGGGGAAAATGTTGGGGCTGACGCTCGTCGGCGCCGGTTTGCTGACGAGCGCAGGGCTGGCAGCCGCGCAAAAGACGGGCGGGACCAGCACCAAGACTCTGGAGTACCGGGCTCGCAACGTCACGTCGGTCACTGAGACCCAGACCGTCGAAACCTACGAAACGCGAATGTTGGGGTTTCTCGCCGGCAACCCGAACGCGTTGGTCGACGTCCTCTTTGCCTTGCCTTTCGGGGATGCTGCGGTGCAGGCGGCAGCCATCACGACCCGCAATATTCTGTCTGCCGCATCCGCCGATCCGCTTTCGTTCTGGGGTCCCACGCTCACGTCCAGCAGCCGTGTCCTGAGCGGGTCGTCATCGGCAAGCTCGGAAGTGTTGACGAGCGAGGAAGTGCTCTGGGTGGACACCGCCGAGTTGGTTGGCGAGGAGCTTTTCCATCTCAATTCCAGTCAGTTCGGCTGCCTTGCAGAAGTGAACGGCGTCCAGTTCGATTGCAGTTTCGATTACGGTGACCTGTTCGTGGCGTCGGGCGATACCGTCCTGCTCACGTCCGCAGGTATCGCTGAAAACTACCTGCGCACCACGGTCACCACGAATACCTTTCTCAACGCTTCGGTCTACGAAATCATCGGGACGCCGGAATCCCGTGTCGTGCCCGAACCATCCACTGCACTCCTGGTGGGGCTTGCCGGCCTGATCGGTGGGTTGTTTGCGGCTCGGAGGCGGCTCGCCAGCTCGTAGAGGTCGTCAGGCAGCGCTGCCCGTCCAGACCGCGGGGACAATGCGGTTCCTCCGGGCGCTGCAGGTCGAGAATGCCGGCCCGGTGGCGCCGCCGAGAATGTGCGGGAAGCAATCGCTCCCGCTGCCATCCCCAGTCCATGATCCTTTCGTCCGGTCCGCCCCCTGAAGCTGCGCCGCGTTCGCCGCGTCGACGCCGCGTCTTCGTGCTTGGAGCCACCGGCACCATCGGTCGCGCGACCGTGAGCGCGCTCGTGCGGCGGGGCCACGAGGTGGTGTGCTTCGTCCGACCGAAAGCCGGGGTCGGCGGGGCACTGGCGCCGAACGACAGCGCTCGACTGCTCAGCGGGGCCACGATCCGCATCGGTGACGTCAGTGACCCGGCGTCGCTGGCCCGCGACGGTTTCCGCGGCGAGCGCTTCGATGCGCTGGTCTCCTGCCTGGCCTCGCGCACCGGCGCACCCGGGGATGCCTGGGCCATCGATCACCTGGCGCATGTGCGGGCGCTCGAGGCGGCACGGGACGCCGGGGTCTCGCAGGTCGTGCTGCTGTCCGCCATCTGCGTTCAGCGGCCCTTGCTGGCGTTCCAGCACGCGAAGCTGGCGTTCGAGAAGGTGCTGATCGAATCCGGGCTGACCTACTCGATCGTGCGGCCGACGGCATTCTTCAAATCGCTGTCGGGACAGATCGAGCGCGTCAGGCAGGGCAAGCCATTCCTGGTGTTCGGCGATGGCACGCTCACCGCGTGCAAGCCGATCAGCGATGCCGATCTGGGCAACTACCTGGCCGACTGCCTCGACGACCAGACCCGGTTCAACCGCGTGCTGCCCATCGGCGGGCCGGGCGATGCCATCACGCCGCGCCAGCAGGGCGAGCGGCTGTTCGCCCTGCTCGGTCAGCCGCCACGCTTCAGGCAGGTGCCCGTGGCGCTGCTCGACGTCATCATCGGCGTGCTGGGCACGCTGGGGCGCGTGGTGCCGCAGCTCGCCGCCAAGGCGGAACTGGCGCGCATCGGGCGCTACTACGCCACCGAATCGATGCTCGTGCTCGACCCGGTCACGGGCCGCTACGACGCGGCAGCCACGCCCTCGACCGGAACCGAAACGCTGTTCGATTTCTATGCGGGTCTGGTGAGCGGAGCCATCGCGCCCGAACGTGGCGACCACGCCGTGTTCTGAGTGAGCCTCTGGCGCAAGGTGTGCAGGCCCCGGCGCACGGTCGCTGTCAGTCGGCAGGCCTGGACGAGAACTCGAAGCCGCCGTGCCCGTTGGCTTTCACCCGGTACATCGCGTCGTCGGCGGTGGCCAGCAGTTCGCTCGCCGTCTGGCCGTCCTGCGGATAGCGGCTGATGCCGATGCTGGCGCCGACCGTCATTTCGACGCCCTCGATGTCGATCGGCGCGCGGATGCCGCCCAGCAGCTTTTCGGCGACGGTGACGAGCTGGGGTGGCGGTGTCGATGCTCCCAGCAGTGCCACGAATTCGTCGCCGCCGATGCGCGCGACCGTGTCGCCCTCCCGCATGATTGAAAGCAGCCGCTGGGCCACGGTCTTGAGGACGAGGTCGCCGGTGTCGTGGCCGAAGCGGTCGTTGATGCTCTTGAAGTCGTCCAGGTCGATGAACAGGACGCTGACCTCGCCACCGTAGCGGCGCGCGTGGGCCATGGCCTTCTCCAGCCGGGTCACGAACAGGCGGCGGTTCGGCAGTCCGGTCAGCATGTCGTGCTGCGCCAGGTGTTCCAGTGCCTGCTGGTTGTTCTGCAGCCCTTCGAGCTGCCTGGTGATCTGGTTCTGCATCTGCTCGAAGCTGCGGGCCAGCGCGCCGATCTCGTCCCTGCGTTTGACAGGGAGCGGTCCGGACGGCAGCCCGGATGCAAATCCCTGGGCCGCCGAATTCAGCGCGTTGATCGGTCGGACGAATGCGCGTGCCAGGACCACGGCAAGCAGCAGACACCCGAGGCACAGCCCCAGCACGATCTGCAGGATCGCGATGCCGAGCTGATGGGCCTGGACGACCACCTCGGCCAGCGGCTGTCCCAGACCGAGAATCAGCCGCGATTCGTGCGAAGGCATCGTGATCGCCTGATCGATGAACGCGGCAACCAGCGGGCCTTTGCCTGCGGCCGGGTCCGTCGTCTCGAAGACGACTTGGTCACGCCGGCCCTCGACGATTTCGCGCGTTGGCGGGAACTCCTCCGCGATCAGCACCCTGCGACCCTTGTCGAATCCGAAGGTGCGGCTGGGGTCCGGGTGAATCAGGATGTCGCCGTCGTCATTGGCCAGAAACAGCTTGAAGTTCGTCGGCAGGTCGGCCGCGAGCAGTGCGAACATGCCGTTCAGATCGACGTTGACCACGACCACGCCGATCACCACGCCTCGACCGTCGGCAACCGGCGTGGCCAGTTGCAGCGCGGGCTGGTCCAGGCCCGCATAGCTGCCCCGTTCGTGATTGACCGCGATCTCGGACAGGTAGAACTCGCCGACCCGCAGCTTCAGGGTCTCGGCGACGTACGGGTAGTGCCCTTTCTCCTGCAGGTCGTCGCCGGTCACTTCGACGGGCTTGTCGTCCTGCCGGTCGACCCGCACGCGCTCCATGCCGTGATTGCTGGCGGAGATCAGCCGGATCTGGAAGTACGACGGGTTGGCCGACATCACCAGGCTGAAAAGCGTGGCCATCTCGTCCGCCTGCGCCGCATCGTCCTGTTGCAGCGTCGACACGGCGGCGGGGTGGCGGGCCAGCACCTCGAGGGTGCGCGTGATCTCCTGTCGTGACAGCGTGATGCGTCTTGCCAGCACCTGTGTCGACGTCAGCAGCGTGTGCTGCGCCGAATCCACCAGCATCTGCCGGCTGGTCTGGTGGGCGTACAGGCCGGTCAGGCCGGACGCCAGCGCACCGACCGATGCCAGCAGCAGCGCGAGCTTGCTGGCGAGGCCCAGCTTCATGGTCCGAGCACCTTGCTGGCGCGGTCGCCGGACACGATGCGGCTCCACAACTGGTTGCGGTGATCCTCGCTCTCGACCGGCTGCAGCCAGCGAAGCTTGTCGCTGGCTTCGTCCACGGACTCGGCCGACGTGGTGTTGCTCAGGCCTTGCCGGGTCACCAGCGCCTGACTGGGCTCGCTTTCCAGCAGGTAGTTGATCCAGGCGGAGGCCAGTCGGGTGTCGCGCGCGCTGCGGGTGATCGCCCAGCAGTCCAGCCAGGCGAGCGCGCCCTCGCGGGGCAGCGAGTAACCGACGTCCAGCCCGGCGGTCTTGCACAGCTGCAATTGCTGCTTGCCGAAGTTGGCGAACATCAGCGCAGCCTCGCGGCGCTTGAACAAGGCCACCGATTCGTCGGGCCGCGTGTAGAAACCGGTCACGTTGCGACGCAAGGCGATCAGGCGATCCACCGCGCGCGGCCAGTCAGCGTCGTCCAGCTTGAAGGGCGATGGCAGGCCAAGGGCCATGGCGGCCAACGAAAAGTTGTGCGTGCCGCCGTTGTACGCGATCACCTTGCCCCGATAGCGCTCGTCCCACAGCGCCGCAATCGTGTCGGGCGGCTTCGGCAGCTGCTTCCGGTCGTAGATCAGCCCCATCTCGGAATAGGTGTACGGGATGGCGTAGACGCTGCCGCCGCTGACGATGCCGGGAATCGAAGCTAGGTCACGAAACCGGGGGCGCTGGCGTGCCAAGTGGGGCAGGGCGCCGGTCTCGATGCCGACCACCAGCCCCTTGCGGATGTAGCGCTGCAACTCGGCGGTGTTGACCGCGAACACATCGAAGTCCTGGGCGCCGTTCGAGGTCAGCTTGTTCCACAGGTCCAGGTCCGAATCGATGATGGTGACTTCGACCTTGCTGCCGTGCCGCTGCTCGAACGTGCGGACGATGTCGGGATCGGCGTACCCGGGCCACGTCAGCACCCGCAAGGTGTCCGCCGCACGGGCCCATCCCGGGGCCATCGCCGCCAGGGCACCGCAGAACTGCCGGCGATTGGGGTGCATGGGCATCATTCGGAGAAGACTGTAGGGCGTCGGGTCAAGGTAGGTGTGGCGCCAGCATCCCGCAGGACCGCGCATCGTGCGGCGCACCCGGGTTATCGGCCGCTCACCCGCATTCTTGCGCTGGGCAACGTCGAACTGACTTCAACACCGAACGCTGACGCGGACTTGACTCGTGTCAAGTCCCGAGGTGATGCGGCTCGTCAGAATGAAGTCACCTTGACTCGATTTCCCTGATCGAGGGTTGAAACGTCCCTGACGTCGCTGTATTTGCGGCGGAAAATGTCGATAAGCGATGAGACCGTTCGTGCCACTACAGGAGCTTCCGTGCTGCAACGAACCATACTGATCGTCGACGACAACCCGGAAAACCTGACGGTGCTGGGGGAACTGCTCTGCGATCGCTACAAGGTGCGTGCGGCCAATTCAGGCGCCAGGGCCCTGCAGCTGGCAGCGCAGGTGCCGCTTCCAGACCTGGTCCTGCTCGACATCATGATGCCCGTGATGAACGGCTACCAGGTGCTCGAGCGGCTGCAGGAAACCCCGAGTCTTCGAGACATCCCCGTCATCTTCACCACGGCGATGAACGCCGAGGAAGACGAGCAGCGGGGCATCGTGCTCGGCGCGGTCGACTACATCACCAAGCCGTTGAAGCCGGCCATCGTTCTGGCTCGCGTGCACGCCCACCTGGAACTCAAGGTGGCGCGGGATCGGCTTCAGCACGTCAACGACTCGCTGGAGATCGAGATCGCCCGGCGCATGCGCGAGAACCTGATGATCCAGGAGGTCACGATCCGTGCGCTGGCCCGGCTGGCAGAAACCCGCGACAACGAAACCGGCAACCACATCCTTCGCACGCAGAACTACGTGCATGCGCTGGCGCTGCGGGCATGCCGGCATCCGCGTTTCGCCGCCGAACTCGACGAGCAGAGCATCTCGCTGATCTCGAAGTCGGCTCCGCTGCACGACATCGGCAAGGTCGGCATTCCCGACAGCGTGCTGCTCAAGCCCGGCAAGCTGACGTCCGAGGAATGGGACATCATGAAGACGCACGCCGCGGTCGGCGCCGATGCGATCCGTCGCGCCGAAGCCGATACCAGCGAGCCCGTGAAGTTTCTCGACTACGCGAAGCAGGTCGCCCGCCACCACCACGAGCGATGGGACGGCGCCGGCTATCCGGACGGGCTGGCCGGCGACGCCATTCCGCTGGCCGCACGCCTGATGGCGCTGGCCGATGTCTTCGACGCACTGATCTCGGCGCGGGTCTACAAGAAGGCATTCAGCTTCGGCCAGGCCCGCGAGATCATGGCCTCGCAGGGCGGCAAGCATTTCGATCCCGACCTGCTGGCGGCCTTTCTCGAGGGATTCGACGAGTTCTGCGAGATCGCGCGGCGGCATCCCGACTGCCACGAGCCGGTCGAGCCCGAGCCGGCCCCGCAGCCGGCCGCGATGCCCGCCGCGCCTGGCATGGCCTGACCTGCAACCCCGATGGCGCCCGCCCCGGACCGCGGACTTCCGGTGGATACCCGGCGCCAGGCCGCACTGCGTATTGCGCTGATCTATGCGCTCGTCGGGTCCCTGTGGATCCTGGGGTCGGACTGGTTGCTGAGCCGGCTGGTGACCGATCCGGCCTGGGCGATGGAGGTCGGTGCCGTCAAGGGATGGGTGTTCATCGCGGTCACTGCGGTCCTGCTCTATCTGCTGGTGCGGCGGATTCCGTCCGGCGTGCGCGGGTCGGTGGCTTCGGCGGTGTCGAATCCTCGGCATCGTTTGTTATGGGCGCTGGTCTACGCCTCGATCGTCGGGCTGACGGCGGTGGCCGTGCGCTACGACTTCAACGAGCAGTACGCGTTGCAGTTCACCAACCTCGGCACCGTGGCCGAACTGCAGGCCCGCCTGGTGTCGCAGGGGATGCAGGATCGCGTTGAGCACGCCCGCTTCATGAGCAGCAGCTCGCATCTGGCCCATCTGTATGCGCGCTGGCGCGACGACGGCGACCTTGCCGCCCACGACGAACTGCGGGATCGCATCACCGCGCTGGGCGACGCATTCGATGCCAACAAGCCCTTCCTGCTCGACGAACGCGCAGACATGGTCCTGGGTCAACTGCGGGGCGAGCGCCCCGCCGCGGCGTTGCGTGCCGCCGGTGTGCACGCCATGGCCTCGGGCCGGATCGAGCGAACCGACCCGCACGCGATCGCCGGTGCTCCAGGCCAGTTCCGGATGGAGTTGATCGCTCCGCTGGTCGCTGGTGGCACCAACGCCCGGGCCGCGGTGGTTCTGCGCTTCGATCCGACCGAGTTTCTGGTCGCCGCACCGCACTCGTCGCCGGCACTGCAGTCGACTTCGGTGCATCTGGCATTTCGTCGTGGCGCGGACGCCCTGGTCGGGGCGTTCGGCGAGCCCGAGCAGCCCGTGGCCACGTCCACGCTCCCGGCGGCGCTGGCGATTCGGGGCGAAAAGCCGTTCGGACAGGCGATCGATGGGGTCGACTTCCAGGGCAATGCCGTCATCGCCGTGGTCGTTCCGGTGGCCGGGACCGATTGGTTCCTGACCGCACAGGTCGAACGTGCGCACTTCGTCGCCGAAGCCCTGAAGGACGAGATCTGGATCGCCGCCACCGGTGCGCTTGCCTTGCTGGGCGCGGCCGTGGCGGGTTTCCTGTCACGTGAGCGCAGAGCCCTCTCGTTGGCTCGTGTCGAACAGGCCGCTCAGGAGGATCGCCTGCGCGCGCTGGGGCTGATGCAGGCCATCGCCGACAGTTCCAGCGATGCCATTTTCGCGAAGGACCGCGACGGTCGTTACCTGATGTGCAACCCGGAGGCGGCCCGGCTGATGGGCCGGCCCGCCGGGGAGATCATCGGCCTCGACGATCGGGACGTGTTCGGCGCCGAAGCCGCCGTCGACGTGCGTGCGAACGACCAGCAGGTCATGGCCGAGGGGCGGATCGTGACCTTCGAGGAGATTGTTTCCACCAGCGAAGGATCCCTCACTTTCCTGGCCACCAAGGGTCCTTTGCGCGACGCCACCGGGGCCGTCGCCGGCATGTTCGGCATCTCCCGCAACATCAACGATCGCAAGCGAGCCGAGGAGTTGCTGCAGCACAGCGAAGCCACCAACCGCGCGATCCTGTCGTCGATGACCGACGGGATGTTCATCGCGCAGGATCGGCGCTTCGTGTTCGCCAACCCGGCATTGCCCGCGATGCTGGGGTACGCGACGGAGGAGTTCGTCGGCCTGCCCTTCGAGCGCGTGATCGCCCCCGATCACCTCGAGGTCTGGGTGGAACGTTTCGACCAGCGTGTCGGCGATGGCGATGAGCCGCCGAGGCAGTACGAAGTGCCGTTCCTCAAGCGAGGTGGCGGCGCCGTGGTCTGGGTCGAACTGCGCGCCAACCGGTTCGTCCACGAGGGCCGCCCGGCGGTTCTGGGCCTGACCCGCGACATGACCGAACGCCGGCAGGCCGAGGTGGCGCTGAGGGACGTCTCCGAACTGGTGCAGGCGGTCGAGGATTCGCTGCCGGAGCAGATGGCCGTTCTCGATGCCCAGGGGGTCATCGTCGCCGTCAACGTCGCGTGGCGGGAGTTCGCCTCGGCCAACGCCGGCGAGTCCGGCCTGTCGGCGGCGAGTCTGGGGGTGGGAATCAACTACCTCGACGTCTGCCGATCGGCACAGGGTGCCGGCAGCGAGGGCGCGCTGGACGCCGCAGAGGGCATTGCCTCGGTACTGGGCGGGCGGCTCGACCGGTTCATGGAGGAGTACCCCTGCCATACCGCCGGCGAGAAGCGCTGGTTCACGATGGCCGCCTCGCCGCTCGCCACCAGCCGGGGCGGTGCGGTCATCGTGCATTCCGACATCACCCAGCGCCGCAATGCAGAGGCTGCGCTGCGCGCCAGCGAGGCGCTGTACCGGTCGATGGTCACGGCGCTCGACGAGGGCATCCTGGTCATCGGCGTCGATGGTTTCGTGAAGGCGTGCAGCCAGCGGGCCGCGCGGTTCATCGGGAAGGATCCGACCGGTCTGCGAGTTGCCGAGGCCCTGATGACTTGGCACCCTATGCGCGTCGACGGGTCGACGATTCCCCCCGATGAGCGGCCGATACAACGCACCCTGGCGACCGGTGTGCCTGTCAATAACATGTTGATGGGCGTGGACCATCCGGAGCGCGGACTGCGCTGGCTGTCGGTGAACGTCGAGCCGGTGCGGGACGAGCAGACGCAGGCGATTTCGGCCGTGGTCGCATCGTTCAGCGATGTCACCGAGCGTCATGCGACGGAACAGTTGCTGCGCAAGCTGTCGATGGCGGTCGACCAGAGCCCGCTCGCGATCGTCATCAGCGACACGCAGGACCGGATCGAGTATGTCAACGCGGCCTTCAGCGTCATCACGGGTTTCAGCGCGGAGGAGGCGGTGGGTCGGTACCGGCGACAACTTCAGCCCGACCGGCTCGACCTGGAGA
>JBJXEJ010000057.1:0-2785 GCA_046154125.1 Rhizobacter sp.
GTGCCCGCCGCGACCTTGCGGCCCGTGGGCCAGGCCGAGAACGGAAGGGCTGCGACGCTGCTCATGCTGCCGCCGCTGCCTGGTCGTCCCAGCGTCCGAGCCGCTGCCGACGTGGTTCGTAGAAGACTTCAGAAATAAATCGGCCGCGCTCGTCGCGATCGAACTGCACGATCACGTCGACGACGACGTTCAGCAACCACTTGATCTCGTTCATGCGGAGCCCGCCGCCGGCTCCGCTTTCACGGATCATCAGCGACATCTGTTCGAAGGCCAGTGCGCAACTGCCGGCATGCAGGCTGGTGATGCTACCCGGATGACCGGACGCAGCGAGCCGCACGAAGTAGAAGCACTCGTCGCCGCGCACTTCGGCCAGGAAGATGCGGTCCGGCTTCATGCGCAGGCAGGCTTCGAGCAGCGACTTCGCTGTCACGCGTGCCGTGCCCTGCGCATCCTTGCTGTAGAACAGGTGAACCACGTTCGGGTGATTGGGCAAGGTCAGCTCGGCCGTGTCCTGGATCGTGATCAGGCGCTCGTGCTTCGGCGCTTCTTCAACCAGGCCCTTCATAAAGGTCGTCTTGCCGGAGCCGGTCTTGCCGCTGACGACGATGGTCTGGTGCTTGCGTACCGCCAGGCGCAGGAACTCGGCGTAGCGGCCGGCGTCCTTGAGGGCGACGAGCTCTTGCTCGAACGGCAGCAGCTCGCTCGTCGGTGTGCGAGCCACCGTGGCCGTGCGCTCGAACAGGCCTTCGCGCTCGAAGTCGTCGAGACGCTTGATCAGGTGCGAAGGCTTGCGCACCGTGATCGACACGGTACCCCGCGTGACAGCAGGCGGGATGACGAACTGGATGCGCTCGCCGCTGGGAAGCGTCGCTGACAGCAACGGGTGTTCCTGATTCACTTGTTGATCGCAGAACGTGGCCACCGCCGTTGCCAGCGACAAGCAGCGTTCCAGCGTCATCTCAGGCGCCGCTGTCGTCTGCCAACCGCACACGGTCTCGACAAGCAATTCACCGGGACGGTTGACGCAGACTTCCAGCACGCCGGGCGCATCGAGCTGGTCGCGCAACGGGCGCAGGAACTCGACCACGGACGTGGCATCGCCGCACCAGCCATCGGCTGCGTTGTCGTGATCGCGGATGCCGGCAGTCATCGCGGTTCTCCACGAGGTGGATCACGAGGAGAAGGCTTCAACTCGTACACCGACGAGAAGTCCACGTCCCGCGCCACGTAGATGCCGACGATTCCGCCCTGGTTCTGGTAGATCAGCGGCGGGATGTTGATCGTGCTGTCCAGCACCTTCTCGGCCAGCTTGCTGCTGTTGGACGTGGTCGAAGGCAGCACCACCGTGTTGCCGCCGTTGTCGTTCGCCTGGTTCTGGATCAGCAGCTTCACCGAGTCATCGATCAGCGACAGCAGCATCGCCGCACCGATGCGCTCACCCCAGCGGTTGTCGACGTAACCGTCAATGCCGGACTCGCCGAGCTGCCCGGTTCCGGGCGAATCGATGTCCACCGTCACCCCTTGCGGCGTGCGGATGCGGGTCCACAGCACCGGGATGCGCACCATGCCCTGTCGCACCGAGCCGATCCGGTACTCGCCGTCCATGTGCGAGCCGCGCTCGATCAGCAAAACCCGGCCGTCGTCGCTGAACACATTGCGCTGCACCTGGCAGCCGACCAACCCGGAGACGGCACTGATGACCTTGGTCTTCAGCGCGCAGGTGAAGGCCGTTCCCTTGGGCAAGCTCAGGCTGCGATTGCCCAGCGTCGAGGCCACCACCCGTGGCGTGGCCGACCCTTGAAGCTGCCCTCCGAAGAGTCCACCCGATGAGGGGGATGCCCCCACCGTGGAGGGTCCACCGCCTGGGGGCAGTCCGATGGGGGCACCCTCGACCGCCTGTGCCGTGGCCAGCGCCGTGGTCCGCGTCAGGTTGTCCAGCAGTCCCTGCAACTGCCGTTGGTAGCCCTGCAGATTGCGCGCCGTGGCGGCCACCGGATCGTTGGGGTCTACGTCGGCTATGGGCTCGACGAAGGTGGATCCGGTGTCGACGCGCCGGCCGGAGCCTGACATGGAGGTCGATCGAGACGAGCCCATCGCTCCCGGTCGCGAGGAGACCAGCAGGGCAGGGGCGTCTTCAGGCGACATCGGCTTTGCCCCACCGGACCCGGCCGTTCCCTGACCCGTGCGGCGCACGCCGATGGGTTCGGCTGACTCTTCAGCCGTCGGCACCAGTGCGGGAATGCGCGGCGATGCCGCGACCGCGCTGGCCGGCTGCGGCACCGGGATCTCCAGCTTGCGGGGCTCCGTCGTCGCAGCCGAAGGACGATCGCCCGCGAGTCGGGACTCGGCATCGTCGGGCTTCTTGCCGCTGGCCACAAAGCGCTGGATCGAGAACGCCGAGACCGCGACCAGTGAGCCTAGGAACAGGGCGACTGCCAGCAGCCCTTTCTTCGACCAGCTGCCCTGGGGCCGTGCGGCGACGTTCGGGATGCCCGCCTCACCGGGCAGCGGCGAGATCGTGTTGCCTTCGCGATCAGGCGCACCCTGGCCCTCATCCGAACCTGCATGGGCATCGAAGCGGTCATTCATGGTTCGGCTCCTGCGTCGTGACCGCTGGACGAACCGAACGGTCCTCTGCCTTCAGGATGCGCGTCAGGCCCGGCACCGTTGTCCCGCCACCGGGCGGCACGCCATCCAGGTCGAAGGCTTCGTTCCACACGCCGACCACCGCGGCACCGGCGCGCAACATCAATCGGCGGCTCACCCGGTCGACCACCAGCAGGTC
>JBJXEJ010000058.1:0-43296 GCA_046154125.1 Rhizobacter sp.
CCATTACAGCAACCGCGTCTATGCGCTGGACCACGCGACGCTGGGCAAGAGTCCGATCGAGAACGCGTACACGCTGGCGCTGGCCTGTCCGCCCGGGACGCGGCTGCACCTCGTCACCCATTCGCGAGGCGGGCTGGTGGCCGAGGTGCTGGCCCGCGCGGCAGGGCTGAAGCAGCTCGACGACGCGGCATCCGATCTGTTCACGGTCAGCGAGTTGCCCGGAGACTTGATCGAGGGCCTCGGCGCCGCCGCACGCCAGAAGTTGCAGAGGGCGCTCGATGAGCAGAAGCGCGTGCTCGGGCTGCTGATCGCGCATCTGCATCAGCACCGGATCACGGTCGAGCGCATCGTGCGCGCTGCCTGCCCGGCACGCGGCACCCTGCTGGCCAGCGGGCGCTTCGATGCCTACATGTCGATCGTCAAGTGGGCGCTCGACCTGGCCCAGATCCCGGTGCTGCCCGAACTGGTCGATTTCATCGGCGGCGTTGCACAGCGGCGGGCCGATCCGACACAGCTGCCTGGCGTTGCCGCGATGATTCCGGACAGCCCGCTGGTGCGCTGGCTGCATGCGGCCGACGAGCCGGTGCCGGGCCAGCTGCGCGTGATCGCTGGCGATCTGGAGGGCGACAGCATCGGCTCGTGGCTGAAGACGCTGATGGCCGATGCGTTCTACTGGACCGACAACGATCTGGTGGTCCAGACGCGCTCGATGTACGGCGGCGTGCCCCGTTTGGACGGCGCGACTTTCCTGTTCGATCAGGGCGGCCAGGTCACGCATTTCAACTACTTCGCCAACGAGCGCACTGCCGAAGCCGTGGTCAACGGGTTGACGCAGGAGGCGCCGATGGACTGGCGAGTGATCGGCCCGTTGTCCCGGTCCGGTGAATCGGCCAGCGGTCTGCGCGGCGCGGCGAAGCGCGGTGGCGATCGGGATGACGCACTCACCGAATCGCGTGCGGCTTCGGACATGCCGGCCGTGTTCGTGCTGCCCGGCATTCTCGGCAGCCACATCAAGGTCGACGGAAAGCGCATCTGGCTGGGCTGGCGATTGATCAACGGTCTGAAGAAGCTCGAATACCCCGACCCGCCAGGCCGAAGCGTCGAACCCGACGGACCGGTGGGCTCGAGCTACGACGATCTGGTGACGTTTCTTTCACGAACGCACGAAGTCATCGAGTTCTCGTACGACTGGCGCAAGCCGATCGAACTCGAAGCACAGCGCCTGGGCCGGGCGGTCGACGCGGCGATGGCTTCGCGCGAGAAGAGCGGCCAGCCGGTGCGCATGGTTGCGCACTCGATGGGCGGGCTCGTCGCTCGCACGATGCAGCTCGAATGCCCTGCAACCTGGACGCAGATGATGGCTCGCCCTGGTGCACGGTTGCTGATGCTCGGCACGCCCAATGGCGGGTCGTGGGCACCGATGCAGGTGCTGTCGGGCGACGACACCTTCGGCAACGCGCTGGTAGCGTTCGGCGCGCCGTTCCAGGACCATTCGACCCGGCAGCTGATGGCGCAGTTTCCAGGCTTCATCCAGTTGCAGCTCGCGCTGCTCGACGACCCGCGCCGGCTCGACCGCAGCGAGACCTGGCAGAAGCTCGCCGACGACGATCTGGCGCAGGTGCGCTCGCATGCGTGGTGGCACGACGAGGGGTGCCAGATCAACGCCTACCGCTGGGGCGTGCCGGATCAAGGCGTGCTCGATCAGGCGGTCGCGCTGCGCCGGCGACTGGACGACCAGCGCGATCGGGTGCTGTCGCAATTCAGGGATCAACTGGTGCTGGTGGTGGGCCGCGCGCCCTTCACGCCCGATGGCTTCGAGATCGGCGAGGAGGGGCTGGTCTACCTGAATGCTCCGGATGCGGGTGACGGCCGGGTGCCGCTGGCGAGCGCGATGTTGCCGGGCGTGCCCGCCTGGAAGGTCGACTGCGAGCATGGCGCGTTGCCCGCCGAGCGAAGCGCCCACGAGGCCTACCTCGACCTGCTGGTGGATGGCAGCACCCGGCGCCTGGCGGTTCAAGCCGGGATCGGCTCGACACGTGGTGCCGTCCAGGCACCAGCGCATGTGCGCAGCCGGCCCGCACGTCTGGGCAATTCGCCGCGCCCGCCGCGAGACGCAGACCAGACGCTGCTGCTCGACGACGAACCGGGCACGGGCGAGGCCGGGCGAGCGAAGCCGTCCGGCGCGCTGGACATCACCGTGGTCAACGGCGATCTGAAGTTCGTGCGGCATCCGTTGATGCTGGGCCACTACAACTCATCGCACCTGACGGGCACCGAGGCGGTCGTCGACCGCCTGATCGGCGGCACGATGTCCGAGTCTCTGGCGCTGCGGCAGTACCCGGACGTTCCGGGCACGCACCAGTTCTTCGCCAACAGCGGGACTCACAACGGCAACCCGCTGCAACTGCCGCGGCCCGAATGCGTGGTGGTCGCCGGTCTCGGCACCGAGGGCAACCTGCGCCCGAGCGAGCTGGCGTACACAGTGCAGATGGGTGCGCTGGCGCTGGCCCAGCGGATCTTCGAACAGCCGCATGACGGCACTCCTGCCTGCGAGCTGGCCGCCACGCTGATCGGCAGCGGCGGGGCCGGCATCAGTGCGGGGCAGGCAGCGCAGGCCATTGTTCAGGGCGTGCGAGATGCCGATGTCGCGCTGGGCGAACTCAATGCTCGCCTGGATGCAAGAAGCGGCGCCAACGGGCGCCGCTGGCCGCGCATCGCGCATGTGCACCTGATCGAGCTGTATCTCGATCGCGCGAGCGAGGCCTGGCGGGCGCTGTATGCACAGGCGCAGGCTTCGCCGGGGCGCTATCGCTTGAGCGACACGATCCAGTCCGGCATCGGGGCGATGCGGCGGCCCCTCGAGGGCGGTTACCGGGGCACCGGCAACGACTACATCCGTGCCACGGTGGCGCTGCGACCGACTGGCGAAGCCGTGCTCGAGTACACCATCGACACCAGGAAGCGGGCTCGCACCGAACGCCTGGAGCAGCCGGTACAGGAGCGTCTGCTTCGCGATCTCGTCGCCCAGGCCTCGAGCGACCTGAAGCAGGATGCCCGGATCGGTCGCTCGCTGTTCAACCTGCTTGTGCCGCTCGAGCTCGAACCCTTTCTCGGAGGCACGACCGAGATGCTGCTGCAGGTCGATCGCGCCACGTCCGGCATCCCCTGGGAACTGCTGGACACCGACGCCGATGCGCAGGGTCCGGATGCCTGTCCTCGCGAGAGTTCGATCCCGTGGGCGATCCGCGCCAAGCTGATCCGCACGCTGACCACGGTGGAATACCGGCGTGGCGTCGTCGACGCGCGGCCCGATGCGCACGTGCTGGTGATCGGCGAGCCGCAGTGCGACACGACGAAGTACCCCCGGCTGCCCGGTGCTCGAGCCGAGGCGAAGGCGGTGCACGATCTGCTGCTCCGGCAGGGTGGCGTGCTCGACGGCCAGGTGGTCGGACTTTTCGGTGCAGATGCTGCAGCACCGGGACCGGATGCACGGACCATCATCAACGAACTGATGTCGCGCAACTGGCGCATCGTCCACATCGCGGGGCATGGAGAAGCACCGGAAGGCATCGATGCAGATTCCTGGGACGCCGAAGCCAACTCGACCTCCGAGGCCGCCCGCTCGCGGCTCAAGAACGCGCGCGGTGTCGTTCTTTCGAAGGGAACCTTTCTCGGCCCTTGCGAGATACGCAGCATGCGCGTCGTGCCCGAACTCGTGTTCGTCAACTGCTGCCACCTGGCTGCACGCAGCCCCGGGCAGGTGATGGATGTCGAGTCGCACTTCGACCGTGCGCGCTTTGCCAGCGGCGTCGCCGAGGCGTTGATCGAGATCGGCGTTCGGTGCGTCATCGCGGCCGGCTGGGCGGTGGAGGACGAACCGGCGCTGAAATTCGCAACCGGTTTCTACGCTGCGCTGCTGCGGGGGGCCCGCTTCATCGACGCAGTGGCGGAGGCGCGTCTCGCCGCCCATGCGCCTGACAGCAACACCTGGGCAGCCTACCAGTGCTATGGCGACCCCGACTGGCAGCTCAGGTCGGCCGACGGCGCGCCGCAAAGGCCCGCGCCTTCGCTGGCTGAGGAGTACGCCGGCGTGATGTCCGCACCGGCGTTGGCCCTGGCACTGGAAACGCTGGCGATCGAATCCGAGCACCAGGGGCGCAACAGCGAAGTCCAGCGCGCCAGGATCCGTCACCTCGAAGCCGAGTTCGCGCCCCGCTGGGGCGGCATCGGTGCTGTCGCCGAGGCCTTCGGCCTGGCCTGGAATGCGACTGGTGATGCCGACAGCGCCATCGCCTGGTACGGGCGCGCGCTGGCGGCCAATGACAGCAGTGCCTCGATCAAGGCCAGCGAACAGTGGGGCAACCTGCGCGTGCAGCAGGCATGGCGGCAGGTTGACGAGGCGGCCACCGCATTGCTTCAGGTCCGTGGGGAGAAGGGGCAGGGTGCGGCCGGGAAGGCCGCCAGAGCACACCTCGTCAGCATCATCCCGACTGCACGCACCGAGATCGGCAGCGCGCTGCAACTGCTGAACCAGCTGGTGTCCCTGCAGCCGACGATGGAGCGGCACAGCCTGTGCGGCTCGGCGTACAAGCGTCTGGTGATGATCGAGCGTGCCTCTGGCGAGGCTGCCGTCGACCATGCGGCCGAGCAGCAATCGCTGCACCTGATGCTCGCGTCCTATGCGCAGGCAGAGCGTCTCGGCCGCGATGCGGGTCTGCTCGACTGGTACTACCCGGCGTTGAACCGACTGGCGACCGAAGTGGCGTTGGGCACCCTTCGCACGAAACGCCAGCCGGCCGAGCGGACTCGCGACGCGCACCTCGATGCCGATCGGCTGGCCTCGGTGCGTCAGGCGCTGGTCGTCAAGACGCGCGACGATCCGGATTTCTGGAGCGTGGTCGGCCTGACGGGTCTGCGCATGTACGAGGCCATCGTGCTGGGCTCGCTGGCAGCGCAGCGCGCCGCCATCGAGCAGGACTATGACGCGCTGCAGGTCCGAATGCCGAGCATTCCGAAGTGGAAATCGGTGCTCGATCAGCTGGACTTCGTTCTGGCAGGCACGTTGTCCGGCGGTGTGGCCTCCGAGCGCGAGGCCGCGCTCGGGTTGTTGGCCCACGTCCGGGCCTACATCGACGCAGGGGCTTGACGCGTCATCGCCCAAGGCGCCAACCCGGGCTGAAAAGCCTGTCGGCTTCGCTGGGTGTCGGTCCGGGAGACGTCGTGTCTCTCAGCACGGCGGCATACTGATTGATATGTGCCAGTCCGCCGCTACCGGTACCCAGTGAAAGCAGCCCATGGCCGTGCTCCCGCCCGATCATCCCCATCGAATCCAGCTCGCCAGCGAGGTGCATGCCCGACCGCCCGAGCCGCTGGAGACGCCGTCGCGTGCCACCTATGTCGCGGTGCTGGTCGACGCCACAGAACGCGAGCGCGAGCTGGCGCATGTCGCGCGGTTGTGCGAGGCGAACGGCGTCGCGCCGCCACCGGCCGGCTCGACGCATTTCAGCGCCACCCTGGGTGACCTGCGCTTCAAGTGGGAGCGCCACGGCGAGTTTTCCGGCTACACCTTCTTCATCGCGGGGCGCAGCCCCTCGCCGTTTCAGGAAACCGCGGTGTCGCGACTGCCAGCCGGCTGGCTGGCGCAGATCCCGGGGTCGACGCTGGTCGCGGCGCACTCGAAGCTGGTTCCGGCCCCTGAACCGGTGCCGAGCGCGGCGCTGCTGTCGACCCACTTCGACGGCCACCTCGCGGTGGGCGCGTTGATCGGTGACGGCGCCGGCTTCGCCTTCACCGATTTCCGGGTGCGCGAAGACGGCTTCGCTCGCTTCGTCGTGTTCGACTGCAACCTGACACCG
Organism: Rhizobacter sp.; assembly: GCA_046154125.1. Lineage (GTDB taxonomy): Bacteria > Pseudomonadota > Gammaproteobacteria > Burkholderiales > Burkholderiaceae_C > PBB1. The sequence goes on from JBJXEJ010000058.1 coordinate 5,856, forward strand.
AGGCAGGCCGGACGCACCTTGCAGCGGCTGTTCGAGATCGAGGCCTACCGCATGCTGGCTCTGCTCGCGCTGCCGATCGCCCGGCTGCTGCTGCCGCGCATCGTCGCGATCGAGAGCGCGCTTGCGGCGCTGACCGACAGCATCGCGAAGGACCAGCGCCTCGACGACGAATCGCTGCTGCAGGAGCTGACAAGGCTCGCCGCAGAAGTCGAGAGCGCCCTCGCGTCGAGCCAGTTCCGCTTCAGCGCGTGCCGCGCCTATTTCGAACTGGTGACGACACGCATCGGCGAGCTGCGCGAGCAGCGGCTGCCCGGAATCCAGACGATCGAGGAATTCATGGCGCGCCGGTTCACACCCGCCGTGGCGACCTGCACGACGGTTTCGCAGCGCCTGCACGATCTGTCGGAGCGCGTCGCGCAGACCAGCGCGTTGCTGTCGACACGTGTCGACATCACGCGCGAGCGGCAGAACCAGGCGCTGCTCGCGTCGATGGATCGACGTGCCAAGTTGCAGTTGCGCCTGCAACAGACGGTGGAAGGCCTGTCGGTCGCGGCCATCGTCTATTACGTCGCCGGCCTCGTCGGCTATGTCTCGAAGGGACTGAAGGCCGGCGGCTTGCGCATCGATCCCGATCTGGTGATCGGGATCGCGATTCCGCTGGTTGCGCTGGGGGTGTTGTGGAAGATCCGGCGGGCCAAGCATCGCATTGCCGCGGCGGAGGCAGGGCAGCCGCCGGCGCGCGAGCTGTGAGGGGGTGCTGATCCGAATCGTCGGGCCGGGGGCCGTGTGCTAACGTGAAAGTTCACGCTCTTGCAGTCCCCTGAACATGTCTGTGCAGTTCCCTTTTTCCGCCATCGTCGGCCAAGACGAGATGAAGCTTGCCATCCTGATCGCCGCTGTCGACCCGAGTGTCGGTGGCGTGCTGGTCTTCGGTGACCGAGGTACCGGAAAGTCGACCGCGGTGCGGGCGCTGGCTGCGATGCTTCCCAGGATGCGCGCCGTGATCGGCTGCCGCTACCACTGCGACCCCGATGCGACCGGTCCGGTCTGCGAGGAGTGCCGGGCGTTCAAGCTGGCGGGAACGCCGGTCAAGTCGCACCTGATCCCGGTGCCAGTGGTAGACCTGCCGCTGGGTGCGACCGAAGACCGCGTGGTGGGTGCGCTCGACCTGGAACGGGCGCTCTCTCAGGGGGTCAAGGCCTTCGAGCCTGGTCTTCTGGCGCGGGCGAATCGAGGCTTCCTGTACATCGATGAAGTCAATCTGCTCGAAGACCACCTGGTCGACCTGCTGATCGACGTGGCGGCCTCGGGCGAGAACGTCGTCGAGCGCGAAGGGCTCAGCGTTCGCCATCCCGCGCGCTTCGTGCTGGTCGGCAGCGGCAACCCGGAGGAGGGCGAACTGCGCCCCCAACTGCTCGATCGGTTCGGGCTGTCCGTCGAGGTGAAGACGCCGACCGATCTTCCGTCGCGAGTCGAGGTGGTGCGGCGACGCGACCAGTTCGAGCGCGACCCCGCCGGCTTCACCGAAAAGTGGAAGAAGGACGACGAGCGCGTGCGTCGAAGCATCGTGAAAGGCCGGGCCCGCCTGTCCGACGTGGTCGTGCCCGATGCGGCGCTGGAGCGTGCCGCTCAACTGTGCATGGCGCTCGGCACCGATGGTCTGCGTGGCGAACTGACGCTGATCCGCGCAGCCCGCTCGCTGGCTTCGCTGCAGGGTGATGCGATCGTCGGCGACGAACACCTGAAGCGCGTGGCACCGCCTGCGCTGCGGCACCGCCTGCGCCGCAATCCGCTCGACGATGCCGGCTCCAGCGTGCGCGTCGATCGCGCTGTGGCGGAACTCTTCGGGGCATGACCCCGGCGGCATCGCGATCCATGCCGCACGAGCCGCGCTGGCGCTGTGCCCGGCCGGCGCTGTCGATCGCTGCGCTGCATGCGGCGGCGTTGTTCGCAGTCGATCCGGTCGGTACCGGCGGGGCCGCGATCCGGGCTCTGCCCGGACCCGCCCGCGACCGCTGGCTCCGCAAGCTGGCGGACTTGCTTCCCGAGGGCACGCCGTGGCGCCGCGTGCCCCTTCACATCGGCGACGAACGCCTGCTCGGCGGGCTCGATCTCGCGGCCACCCTGCAGGCCGGTCGACCCGTCGCGCAGCAGGGCGTTCTGACGATGGCCGACGGCGGTGTCGTGCTGATGGCGATGGCCGAGCGGTTGGCGCCGAGCACAGCAGCGCGCCTGGCAGCCGTGCTGGACACGCAGGAGGTCGCGCTCGAGCGTGACGGCCTGGCAACACGCCACGCCACGCGGTTCGGTGTGATCGCCCTTGACGAGGGACTGACCGACGACGAGCGCGTTGCACCTGCGCTGATGGATCGCCTGGCGTTTTCGGTCGACCTGCATCCCCAGACGGAGGATGCCGCAGCGCGTTCGGGTGACGAGCAGGAGATGGACGACGACCCGGCTGGTCATTCCGGCTGGAGTGCGGCCGACATCGCGTCGGCGCGTGCCTTGCTGCCGCAGGTGGAGGTCGGCCCCGAGATCGTTCAGGCGCTGGTGTCGACTGCCGTCGCGCTCGGCGTGACCTCGTTGCGCGCCCCGTTGCTGGCCTTGCGCGTCGCGCGTGCCTCCGCAGCGCTCGATGGTCGACTGCGCATCACCGACGACGACGCGTCCCTGGCCGCTGCGCTGGTACTGGCCCCGCGTGCCACTCAGGTTCCCGCGCCACCAGCCGAACCCGAACCGGACGACGACACCGAGCCCCCGCAGCCACCGAAGCCCGAGGAGGCGACCGAACCGCCGCCGGAAGAACCGCCTTCTCCCCCCGACGACGGCGACGATTCGACCGAAGAACCCGAGTCCGAGGGGTCGGTAGCCGATCTTGAAGATCGGGTGCTCGATGCGGCGCAGGCGGCCATCCCTGCGGGACTGCTTGCCTCCCTGATGTCCGGCTCGGACCGTCGGGCCAGCGCGCAGGCGTCTGGTCGCGCCGGTGCCGTTCAGCAAGGCCGCAAGCGCGGCCGGCCCAGTGGCGCACAACGTGGCGAGCCCCGTTCAGGCTCTCGCCTGAACGTCATCGAGACCCTGCGGGCGGCCGCGCCATGGCAGAAGATCCGGCACGCTGAGGTCGCTCGGGCTCAGGCGACAAAGGATCCGGCAGGTCAAGTTGCCCAGGCGGGGGCGTCCGGAGTTCGTGTTGCCGTGCCGGCGACCCCGGCGCGCACCCGCGTCCAGGTTCGCCGCGACGACTTCCACGTCACCCGCTACAAGCAGCGCAGCGCCACGACCACGGTGTTCGTCGTCGATGCATCGGGCTCGTCGGCGCTGAACCGACTGGCCGAGGCCAAGGGCGCGGTCGAGTTGCTGCTGGCCGACTGCTACGTGCGCCGCGATCAGGTTGCGGTGCTGGCCTTTCGGGGGAAGGGTGCTGAACTCCTGCTGCCGCCGACGCGATCACTGGTGCGCGCCAAGCGCAGCCTGGCCGGTTTGCCGGGCGGCGGAGGCACCCCGCTGGCCTCGGGCATCGATGCGGCGGCTGCGCTGGCCACGTCGATCGCACGACGCGGCGAGACACCGATCGTCGTGCTGCTGACCGACGGTCGCGGCAACATCGCGCGCGACGGCAGCCCGGGGCGCACTCGGGCCGCTGAAGACGTTCAGCTGGCAGCGCGTCAGTTCCGCGAGGCAGGCCTGCGCGCGTTGCTGATCGACACCTCGCCACAGCCTCAGCCTGCCTCCCGGGAACTTGCCCAGGCGATGGGTGCGAGTTACCTGCCGCTGCCTCATGCGGGATCGGCTGCCTTGTCGCAGGCCGTTTCGCTGGCGACCAAAGTGGCGCCGGTCTCTTCTGCATTCGCGCGATAGCCAGGGCGGACGATGTCGCCACGCCTGCTATGGGATCGCGACGGACGCGACTGGCCGCATCGCGAGGCCAGTCGCTTCGTCGATGCCGGTGGCCTGCAGTGGCACGTGCAGCGGTTTTCGTGCCCGGGTGATGCGTCGGCCGGGAGCGGCCCTGCACCGCTGGCGCTGCTGCTGCACGGCACCGGTGCGTCGAGCCATTCGTGGCATCCGATGCTGCCGTGGCTGCGGCCGCACTTCGAACTGCTCCTCGTTGACTTGCCCGGCCATGCGTACACCAGCATGCCCAGCGCCTGGCAAGCATCACTGCCCGGGATGGCGAAGTCGGTCGATGCCCTGCTGGAGGTGCTCGAGTTGCAACCCTCGATCATCATCGGTCACTCGGCCGGCGCGGCGCTCGGCGCGCGGATGTGTATTGACGGGCATGTCGCTCCGCGCGCACTGGTCAGCATCAACGGGGCGTTCCTGCCCTTGGGCGGGCTCGCCGGCCTGCTGTTCCCGCCCGCCGCCAGGCTGATGGCGGCGCTGCCGTTCGCCCCGGGCTTCGTCGCAAGGCGCGCCCAGGATCCCCGCGCCATCAAGCGCCTCGTCAGCGACACCGGGTCGGTGCTCGATGCGGACTGCACCGCCCTTTACGCAAGGCTGGTCAGCAATCCCGGGCACGTGGCGGGCGCATTGGCGATGATGGCCAACTGGGATGTGCGACCGCTGCTGCGCGACCTGCCGGCGCTTCAAACCCCGCTGACATTGATCGCTGCCGAAAAGGACCGTGCCGTGCCGCCGGCCCAGGCGCTGCAGGTGCGTGCGATGTTGCCGACGAGCCAGGTCACGCTGATCCGCATGCCGGGCCTGGGACACCTCGCCCACGAGGAGCAGCCACAGCCAGTGGCCGCGCTGTGTGTGAACGCAGCACATGCCGCTGGCAGCCAAGGCGTGGTCTGAGCATTGCGCGCCCGGACTGGATCGATCAGGGCTGCACGCTGTCGATGACGATCTTGAGTCCTTCGGTTCCCGTCCTCACCGAATCGAGTTGACCGGACAGGTCTCCCGGGCTGGGCATCGCATTGCCGGTCCTGGACACGCGCGCCCCGACCACGACGACCGGAAACTTCGACAGCTTCATTTCGGGCGACATTGCCATCGTGTCGTCCAGTGTGAAGCTGATCGGCAGGTCGGCCACGGTGCGGCGCACGATCGCCAGCGGCATGCGTGGCCCTTGGGCAGCACGCGCGAAGACGAACACCGTGTCGGTTGGCAACGTCTTCGACACCAGGGCCGGCGACAGGCTCACTTGTCCGGTGACCCGCGCGGTGTCGCTGGCATTGGCCGAACTGCCCGCGCCACCGCTTGCTGCCGTGGCGTCCGCAGACATTGCGGCTGGTGCCCCAGGTTCCGAAGACCCTGTTGCGGCTTGCGCCTGCTCGATTCCCTTGGTCAGGTTGTCTGCGAACTCGCTGCCCGGCGGCGTCAAGTCACGTGCGAGCTTCCAGTAGCGAATGGCCTGCGCGTTGTCGCCGCTCTCGTAGGCCACGCCCCCGGCAAGGGCCAGCCCCTTCACGTTCTTCGGATCGAGTTCGAGCGCCCTGGCAATCATCCGGGCAGGCTCCCCGGCCAGACGCTGCCCCTGCAGCATGGCGCGCACATCGGCGTGATCGATCAGCAACTGGGCATCCTGCGGCGCCAGCGCGGTGGCACGGGCGTACGCCTTGTCGGACTCCGGAAAGCGCTGCATCGTCGCGTAGGTGCGTGCCAGCAGGGTCCAACCCTGCACGTCGTCGGGTTTCGCCTCCATCCGCTCGGCCAGAATCTTGACGAGCTTTTCAACCTGCTCAGGGGTGACATCGCCATTGCCGCCTGACGCCACCTCGGCGGGTGGTGCGTCGAGGGCCTTCGGTGTACCCAGGCGGCCATAGATGCCGATGGCCAGCAGGGGAACCCCGAGCGCCAGCAGCAAGGCCGTCTTCCAGGCCCGCGGCTCGGAGGCGCCCGAAGGGCTCGCAGCGGGGTCGACACCGACCGTCGGAACGTCGGTTTCCTCGAGGACTCGGCGTTCGATCTCTTCGCGACCGACCCGGTGCTGCTCCGAATCGAGGGTACCCGCCGCCAGTTCGGCATCGAGTTGCGCCCTCTGATCGCGCAGGATCGAGATGGTCGACCGACGTGCGGAGGCACCGTGGGTCGGGGTGGCGGCGGGACGCCGCTTGATGAGCACTGGCAGAACGAGGGTCAGCGCCAGCACGGTCAGTGCGGCGACCAGTATCCAGAAAATCGTCATGAGCCGGAGGGGCTTTCGTCGAGTAGCTGCCGCGCGCGGGCGGCATCGGTGGGGCTGAGTGGCGCGGCGGCCTGTCGCTGGCGACCGCGTATGGCACGCATCAGGGCGAATCCTGCGACCAGCAGCAGCACGAAAGGGCCCATCCACAGCAGCACGGTGGTGGCCTTCAGGGCAGGGCGGTACAGCACGAAGTCGCCGTAGCGCTCGACCATGAAGTCGAGGATCTGGCGTTCGGATTGGCCCTGGCTCAGCTTGGCGCGAATCTGCTTGCGCAGGTCAACTGCCAGATCGGCGTGCGACGCAGCGATCGTCTCGTTCTGGCAGACCAGGCAGCGCAGTTCCTCGGCGACTTTCATCACGCGCGCCTCGAGTGCGGGATCGGCCACACTGTTGGCAGCCTCATGTGGTGCCGGGCCTGCATCCGGAGCGGCACGCACGCTCCAGGCGGCGCTGGCAAGCACCAGCGCGATCAACCAGGTGCGCGTCATGATTTCTCCAGCTTCGCGACGAGCGGTAGCAGCGTATCGCGCAGCGCCTCTGGCGTCACCGGACCGATCTGCTTGTATCGAATGACGCCCTGCTTGTCGATGACGAAGGTTTCAGGCACGCCGTAGACGCCGTAATCGATGCCGACCAGACCTTCGGTATCGGACATCGACTTCAGGTACGGGTTTCCGAACTGCTGCAGCCAACCGAGCGCGTCCTCGCGCTTGTCCTTGTAGTTCAGGCCGTAGAGCCTGACCTGACCGGTCTTCGACAGGTCGACCAGCAGTGGGTGCTCCTGTCGGCAGGCCACGCACCATGAAGCCCAGACATTGAGCAGCCAGACCTGGCCCAGCAGATCCTTGGCCGAGACTCGCTGGTCGGGCGAGTCCAGTTGCGGCAGGCTGAAGGCAGGTGCGGGCTTGTCGATCAACGGTGAGGGCACCTCGTGCGGATCGCGCTTCAGGCCGATCGCCAGAAAGCCGACCAGCAACACGAACACCAGCAGGGGCAGCAGATAGCGCTTCATCGGGGTCGGAGCTTTCGGACGATCGTGCCGATGATCGACAGGGGACGCGGCGGAAGTCCGGCGGCCGCCGTGACTGCGGGCGCGGACTCCTGCGAGGTGCGCCGCACGCGGTAACGCCGGTCCAGCACAGCGAGGAAGCCGCCGCCCGCCATCAGCAGACAGCCGAGCCAGATGAGATTGACCAGCGGCTTGTGATGCACGCGCACGCTCCAGGCGGTCGGGCTTACCGGCTCGCCGAGCGCGACGTACAGGTCACGCGCCAGGCTGCGATCGATCGCGACCTCGGTCATCGGCGAGCGCGTCACGTTGTAGATGCGGCGCTCGGGCCACAGCGTGGTCACCGGCTGACCATCGTGGGTGACTGCGATCGACGCCTGCGCCGCGACGTAGTTGGGGCCCTTGACTTCGCGCACGCCCTGCATCGTGAAGGTGTAGCCGCCGGCGCTGGCGGTCTCCCCGACCTGCATGCGCACGTCGGCTTCGCTCTGATAGCCGCTGACCACGGTGACTCCCAGGATGAATACCGACACCCCGAGGTGAGCCAGCAGCATGCCGTAGTAGCTTCCCGATTGAGCCAGAAAGCGCCCACCGAGGTAATCGGCCTTGGATTCGCTCAGGCGTGTCACGAGGTTGACCGCGGCAGTGCTGGCGATCCAGGCGGACAGCAACAGGCCGAAGCCGATCATCGGCGTCCAGTGGCCGAGCGCGAACGGCGCGATCACCGCCGACGCCGCGCTGACGCCGAAGGCCCAGCGCAGCTTGCGTGCGAGGTCGATGGCCCCGGCCTGTCGCCAGCGGGCCATCGGACCGACGCCCATCAGGAACAGCGCCGGCGCCATCAGCGGCACGAACACCGCGACAAAGTACGGCGGACCGACCGAGATCTTGCCCATGTTCAGCGCGTCTAGCACCAGTGGGTACAGCGTGCCCAGCAAAACCGCCGCGGCGGCGACCACCAGCAGCACGTTGTTGGCAAGCAGCATCGATTCACGCGACACCAGATCGAAGCTGCCGCCCAGGCCGACCTTCGGTGCCCGCCATGCGAAGAGCAACAGCGATCCGCCGATCACGACGACCAGGAACGACAGGATGAAGATGCCGCGCGCCGGATCGGAGGCGAATGCATGCACCGAACTCAGCACGCCCGAACGGACGATGAAGGTGCCGAGCAGCGAGAGCGAGAAAGCCAGGATGGCGAGCAGCGCTGTCCACATCTTGAAGCCGCCGCGCTTTTCGGTGACGGCCAGCGAATGCATCAGCGCGGTGCCGACCAGCCACGGCATGAACGAGGCGTTCTCGACGGGATCCCAGAACCACCAGCCGCCCCAGCCCAGTTCGTAGTAGGCCCAGAAGCTGCCGAGTGCGATGCCGCAGGTCAGGAAGCACCAGGCCACCGTTGTCCACGGCCGCGACCAGCGCGCCCAGGAGGCATCGAGCCGGCCCGACAGCAGCGCCGCAATCGAGAACGCGAACGCCACCACGAAGCCGACGTAGCCCATGTAGAGCATCGGAGGGTGGATCACCATGCCGGGGTCCTGCAGCAGCGGGTTCAGGTCCCGGCCGTCCGGCGCGGCCGGCAGCAGCCGATCGAATGGATTCGACGTGAACAGCGTGAACAGCATGAAGCCGCAGCTCACCAACCCCATCACGCCGAGCACGCGGGCCACCGTGACGTCGTCGAGCCGCTTCGAGAAGATCGAGACGGCGAGCGTCCATCCGGACAGGATCAGCGACCACAGAAGGATCGAGCCTTCGTGGTTGCCCCACACCGCCGTGTAGCGATAGATCAACGGCAGCGAAGAGTTCGAATGTTCGGCGGCCAGCAGGACCGAGAAGTCGTTGTTGACGAACGAATACGTCAGGCAACCGTAGGCAATCGCCACAAAGACGAACTGCCCGCGGGCCGAGGGTCGGGCGAGTGACATCCACGCCGCATTGCCGGTCTGTGCGCCAATCAGTGGCAGCACGCTTTGCGCAATCGCCATCGACAAGGCCAGGATCAGGGCCACATGCCCCAGTTCAGGAATCATGGCTGTGCTCCGGGGTTCTTAGCGTCCGCCGACGTGGTCATCGTGCCGCCGGGCATGTCGCCCTTGCGCGCCTTGGCCAGCGCGTCAGCGGCTTCGGGAGGCATGTAGTTCTCGTCGTGCTTGGCCAGCACCTGTTCGGCGTGGAACACGCCATCGGGGCCCATCTTGCCCTGGGCGACGACCCCCTTTCCTTCGCGGAACAGATCCGGCAGCAAGCCGGTATAGGTCACCGGGACCTTCCTCGCCAGGTCGGTCACGACGAAGCGGACCTGCAGTGTCTTGTCGTCACGCACGATGCTGCCCTGCTCGACCAGCCCGCCGATGCGGAAGTTGCGTTCGCGGGGCGCCTCGTCGGCCGCGACCTGCGACGGACTGAAGAAGAACACCATGTTGCTCTTGAATGCGTTGAGCACCAGTGCGCTGGCAATGCCGAGTGTGGCAAGACCGACGACGATGGCCAGACCGCGCTTGGTTCTGGGTTTCATCAGTTCTCTCCCAGATCGGCGCCGTCGGCGCCGTGTTGGTGTCGGGTCAGCGCCCGGCGTCGCGCGGAAACCGCCCAGATCTCGCCCGCAATCACCGCCGCGGTGACGCCGAACGATCCCCACACATAGAGCCCGTAGCCGCCCATGGCCACAAACTCGCTCCAGTTGGTCCAGATCATCCGCGGTCCTTCAGGCGTCGAAGGCCCCATGGACTCGCCTGACCGCTCATGCGTTCCCCAATTCGGTGTGCACCCACTGCGCGTGTCGTTCGCGCTCGAGGATCACTATGCGCAGACGCGCCAGCGAAATCGCGATGCAGTAGGCCCAGAAGGCCAGCGCCATCACCAGCATGCCGGCGAGCATCGGTGCGGCCATGCTCGACCCCTTGGTGAAGGTGACCGATGCGCCCTGGTGCAGGGTGTTCCACCACTTCACGGAGAAATAGATGATCGGGACGTTGACCGCGCCGACCAGAGCCAGCAGCGCCGCTGCCCGGTCGGCACGGCGTGGGTCGTCGATGGCAGCGTGCAGGGACATGAAGCCGATGTACAGGAACAGCAACACCAACTCCGAGGTGAGCCGGGCGTCCCATACCCACCATGCGCCCCAGGTGGGACGGCCCCAGAAGGCACCGGTCCACAGGGCAATGAAGGTCATCAGCGCGCCCGAGGGCGCCAGCGCGGTGGCCAGCATGGCGGACAGTCGTGCGTTGAAGATCAGCCCGATCGCTGCCCAGAACGCCATCGCCAGATACACGACCATCGACATCCAGGCAGCGGGCACATGAATGAAGATGATGCGGTAGGCGTCGCCTTGCTGTGCGTCGGTGGGCGCGATCAGCAAGCCAAGGGCGAGTCCGACCATGGCAAGCAACACCGCCAGCACGCTCATCCAGGGCACGATCCGTCCTGCGAGCGTGTAGAAACGCTGCGGCGCTGCGTACTTGAACCAGTTGATTTCAGAGAACTGCACTAATTCGGGCTCCGGCTGTCACCCGTTGGACGCAAACCGATGACAGACCGGCGTTCCAGACAGCCTCATATTGTGCAACGCACTCATTCCATCGCGATCCTCAGGGCGGCAGCAGCGGCGACAGGTGCTGCGAACAACGCCAGCGCCAGCATCGCCCCCAGCAGCGAATAATGCGCCGCCACAGCGAGCCCCCCCATCGCCGCATCGACCGCGCCGGCGCCGAAGATCAGGACAGGCACACAAAGCGGAAGGACCAGCAGCGACAGCAACACGCCTGCGCCGCGCACGCCTACCGTCAGCGCCGCGCCGATGCCGCCTATCAGACTGAGCAGCGGCGTGCCCAGCAGCAGCGTCAACATCAGCACTCCGATTGCGTCGGCCGGCAGATCGAACTGCAGGGCCAGCAGCGGCGCGACCAGCGTCAATGCCAGTCCCGAACACAGCCAGTGCGCTGCCATCTTCGCCAGCACGAGCAGCGGCAGCGGGCATGCTGACAGCATCAGCTGCTCGAGCGTGCCGTCCTGGTGGTCGTCGGAAAACAAGCGCCCCAGCGACAGCATCGATGCAAGCAGAGCAGCAACCCACACCACGCCGGGCGCCATCGTGCGCAGCAGTTTAGGGTCGGGTCCGACGCCGAGCGGGAACAGGCTGGCGACGATCACGAAGAAGATCAGCGCAGCTGCCGTGTCCGCCCGGCGGCGCATCGCGAGACGCAGGTCGCGCAGGAAGACGCTGCGCATCACGTCCAGCACCGTGGAAGGCGTGGTGTCGAGGCGGCCTGCCGCGATCGGGGCGTGTTTCACAGCGTCAGCGTCACTTGAGCCAGCGAGGCATCGATCGCCACCGGTTGATGGCTGGTCAGCACGACGATGCCGCCTGCGCGCAACTGCCCCGTGACGACCGACAGCAGCCAGTCGGTGGCTGCCGTGTCCAGGGCATTGAAGGGCTCATCGAGCACCCAGAGTCGTGGCGACGGCGCCAGCACCAGCCGGGCCAACGACACCCGCCGACGCTGACCCTGCGACAAGCTGCGCGCGCTGAGATGCTCGCGATGCCGCAGGCCGGCAGCGGCCAGCGCCGACGTCAGCTGCGAAGCCGACGGCCGCTGTCCGCCCAGCACGCTGGCCGCATCCAGATTCTCGAACGCCGACAAGTCGTCTTTCAGCGCGGCAGCGTGTCCCAGATAGATCAGCTCGCGATGGAAGGCATCGCGGTCGTCGGCAAGGGGGCGACCGCGCCACCGAACTTCACCCTGGTCGGGCGACGACAGGCCGCACAGTGTGCGCAACAGGCTGGTCTTCCCCGCGCCGTTCGCGCCCTGAAGGCGCAGCAGCTGGCCTGACCGCACGACCGCATTGACGTTCGAAAACAGACGGCGCGTGCCCCGGACACAAGACAGGCCGGTCAGTTCGAGCATGACCTCGGGGTCTGGCGGCGGATGGGTGGGCGCGGCTACGGGGCCGGGAGCGGAATTCAAGGATCGGGAGTGCGTGCGCAGTGATGGATTCGAGGCCGTCAGCAGGCGTGCGCTGCGCTTTCGGAAGAAAGCCGATTATCCCGATGCCGCTACAGTCCGGTCAAACAGGGCCGCCACACATCCTCGCGGGCCCACCAGCCATGCTGACTTCCATTCGATCTCTTCTTGCCACGGGCTTCGACGGCAACGTTGCCATTTCGGCTCCGACTCGCGCTCCCTTGACGTTCGCCGGCTTGCGCCGCCTCGTGGACGACACGCTCGCGCGCCTCAATTCGCTGGGAATCGGACGCGGTGACCGCGTCGCGATCGTGCTCGAAAATGGCCCGGAGATGGCCGCCTGCTTTCTGGCGTGCGCGACCGGCACGGCCAGCGCGCCGCTGAACCCGGCGTACCGCGCCGAGGAGTTCGAGTTCTATCTGACCGACCTGCGTGCATGCGCGTTGATCGTCGAGCGTGGCAGCACCTCGCCCGCCATCGCCGTGGCGTCGAAGCTCGGTGTGAGGATCATCGATCTCGTGGTCACCGATGGCGCGCCAGCCGGGCAGTTCACGCTGGAGCCGCGGACGATCCTGGCAACGCCAACCGCCCTTCGTGGCGGCTGCGGGAACAGCGACGACATCGGCATGGTGCTGCACACCTCGGGAACCACCTCGCGACCCAAGATCGTGCCGCTCTCGGTCGGCAACCTGTGCGCGTCGGCCGAGAACATCCGCAAGACCCTGCAATTCAGACCCGACGACATCGGGCTGAACATCATGCCTCTGTTCCACATCCACGGGCTGATCGCCGGGGTGCTGGCGCCGCTGTCGGCCGGATCGCAGGTGTTCTGCACGCCAGGCTTCAACGCGCTGAGGTTCTTCGGCTGGATGGACGAGGCCCGGCCGACCTGGTACACGGCGGTGCCAACGATGCACCAGGCCATCTTGCAGCGGGCCAAGGGGAACGCGGGCGTGATCGCGCGCAACCCGCTGCGCTTCGTGCGCTCCTCTTCGTCTTCGATTCCCCCGCAGGTGATCAGCGAGCTCGAGGACATATTCAAGGCGCCCTTGATCGAGGCCTACGGCATGACCGAAGCCACGCATCAGATGGCGTCGAATCCTTTGCCGCCGAAAGTGCGCAAGCCAGGCACGGTCGGACTTGCCGCCGGTCCCGAGGTTGCGATTCTGGGCGAGGATGGCGCGTTCGTCGGACCGGGCATGGTCGGCGAGATCGTGATCCGCGGCTCGAACGTGACGACAGGCTACGAGAGCAATCCCCGGGCCAACGAAGACGGCTACGTCGCCGGCTGGTTCCGCACCGGAGATCAGGGCGTGCAGGATGCCGAGGGCTACCTCAGCATCACCGGGCGGCTGAAGGAGATCATCAATCGGGGGGGCGAGAAGATCAGCCCGCGCGAAGTAGACGAGCTCCTGATGGATCACCCTGCCGTGGCTCAGGTGGTGTGCTTCGGCATGTCCCACCCCAGGCTCGGCGAAGAAGTGGCGGCTGTTGTGGTACTGAAGGAGGGCGCCTCGGCCAGCGAGCGCGAGATCCAGGCCTTCGTTGCGCAGCGTGCAGCTGATCACAAGGTGCCCAGGAAGATCCTGTTCATGGACGAAATCCCGAAGGGGGCCACCGGCAAGCTGCAGCGGATCGGTCTGGCCCGAAAGCTCGGTCTCGATTGAGGCCGGAAGCAGGGCTGCCACTCCCATGAAAATCGCCGTTGTCGGTGCAGGAGCAATCGGCGGGTACCTGGGTGCCAGGCTGGCAATGGCGGGCCAGGAGGTCACCTTCATCGCCCGCAACCAGAACCTGTCTGCCATCCGCTCCCGGGGTTTCAGTTTGATCCTCGAGGACGGCAGCGTGCAGCATGCGCCCGATGTCCGGGCGGTGGACGACATGGCCGACGCCGGCCCGCAGGACGCGGTCCTTCTGACGCTGAAGGCTCACCAGTTGCGCGAGGTGCTGCCCACATTGCGCTGCCTTTTCGGACCGAAGACCTGTGTGGTCACGATGATCAACGGCGTGCCGTGGTGGTACTTCCAGCGGCTGGCCGGACCCTACATGGGCCGGTGTCTGACCAGCGTCGATCCCGACGGGGCAATCGCCCGGCAGATCGAACCCGAGCGCGTGGTCGGCGGGGTCGTTTTTCCCGCTGCCGAACTGGTCGAGCCCGGTCTCGTCAGGGTGATCGAGGGCAACCGCTTCACGCTGGGCGAGCCCGACGGCACCCGCAGTCCTCGCGTCGAGGCGCTTTCGCAGGCGATGATGAAAGCCGGTTTCAAGGCGCCTGTGAGCCAGGACATTCGCACCGAGATCTGGATCAAGCTGTGGGGCAACCTGAGCTTCAATCCGATCAGTGCACTGACCCACTCCACGCTGACCGGCATCTGTCGTCATCCGCTCGCGCGCGAGCTGGCCACCGAGATGATGCGCGAGGCGCAGGCTGTTGCCGAGCAACTCGGCGTCGTGTTCAGGATTTCGCTCGAGCAGCGCATCGCCGGGGCGGCCGCCATCGGCGCACACAAGACATCGATGCTGCGCGATGTCGAACTCGGACGCGCCCTCGAACTGGAAGCGCTTGTGGGTAGCGTGGTTGAGCTCGGGCGTATCACCGGTACGCCGACCCCTGCCATCAGCGCGATTTATGCGGCGACCGCCTTGCTTGCGCAGACATTGACCGACGCGAACGGGCGGCTGGAGGTGCAGCCTCTGCGTTGAGTTTGATCTCGACTCGCAGGCGACACAGGGCGCCTGCTGTTGACGGAGTGTTTACGTGTGTCTACATTAGTTGACACTATGAGGCGACAGGCTGAATTGACAGCCTGGCCATCAAACCACCCGCCGACAGGCGCCGCCGGAGTCCTGCATGAAGCCCATCACCCGCATAGAACAATCTCTGGCTGCCGCCATCGCGTCTGGCGAGGAATCGGGATGCCCGCCCAAGCTGGCCGGCGCGATTCGCCATGCGGTCTTTCCGGGAGGCGCCCGGATTCGGCCGCAGCTCTGTCTTGCCGTCGCGCAGGCCTGCGGCGACGACGATCCTTTGATGTCGGAGGCTGCTGCCACGGCCATCGAGTTGCTGCATTGCGCATCCCTTGTGCACGACGATCTGCCTTGCTTTGACGACGCGCCGACACGTCGCGGACGTGCATCGGTTCATTTCGCCTTCGGTGAAAGCCTCGCGGTGCTGGCGGGTGATGCGTTGATCGTGCTGGCCTTCCAGACGTTAGGCGCTGCCGCGACGCAATCGCCGTTGCGGCTGCCGATGCTGTTGCGGACCATCGCCCGCGCAACCGGGATGCCTCACGGCATCGTGGCCGGACAAGCCTGGGAGTGTGAGCCTCGGGTGTCGTTGGCCGATTACCAGAGGGCCAAGACAGGCTCGCTGTTCGCTGCCGCCACGATCGCAGGGGCACAGGCAGCAGGAGCCGACGCTGCTCCCTGGCGTGCGCTGGGCGAATGGCTGGGCGAGGCCTATCAAGTCGCCGACGACATCCGTGATGTCGCCTCGGACCCGCTCTCTCTGGGCAAGCCCACCGGCCAGGATGTGGCGCTGTGCCGTCCCAGCGCCGCCCGGGAATTGGGCCTGGAGGGCGCCATTCATCACTTCGATCGATTGGTGGCTGCTGCCATCGAAGCGATACCGCCGTGCCCAGGTGCGGCGCAGATGCGTGCGCTGGTCCGCTTCGAAGCAGAGCGACTGGTTCCGAAGACGATGTCCGAGGAAGTGGTCCGCATACCCGCATGAGCGCACTCGGCAGCTCCGAGTCGTCCGACCTGTTGTCATCCTCGCCCACTTGGCTCGATCGTCTGGGCGATCGGTGGTGCGCGTGGCGTGATGGTTTGGTTGGCAGCCGGCAGTTCCGTCGATGGGCGGCCGGTTTCCCGTTGACCCGACCCATCGCGCAGCGGCGCGCCCGCGGGTTGTTCGATCTGGTGGCAGGTTTTGTGTACTCGCAGGTGCTGCTTGCCTGCGTGCGATTGCGTTTGTTCGACATGCTGGCAGAGGAGCCTCAGACCTTGTCTGCTCTGGCCCCTCGCCTGGGGCTGTCCGAAGATGCGGCGCTTCGTCTGCTGATGGCTGCCGTGTCTCTGGGTCTGGTTGAGCGACGGAGTCGCGGCCGCTACGGGCTCGGCCCGCTTGGCGCACCGCTCGTGGGTGATGCCGCCATCACCTCCATGGTCGTGCACCATGCAGAGTTGTACGTCGACCTGGCCGATCCGGTTGCGTTGTTGCGTGGTGAAGCCAGATCCTCTGCACTGGCCAACTACTGGCCCTATGCGGCTGCGGACGCTCCGGGTGCTCTCGAAGCCGATCGGGTGTTGCCGTACTCGGCATTGATGTCGGCCTCGCAGACGCTGGTGTCCGACGAGGTGCTCGACGCCTACTCCTTCGAAAACCACCATCGTCTGCTGGATGTGGGCGGAGGCGAAGGCACATTCCTGTCTGCTGTCGCGACTCGTGCTCCGCACCTGAAGCTGGTGCTTTTCGATCTCCCGGCCGTTGTCGAACGGGCGCGCGTGAAGTTTGCCGAGCAAGGACTGTCAGACCGCACGACGGTCGCCGGTGGCAGCTTCTTCAGCGATCCGTTGCCCAGCGGCTGTGACGTGATCAGTCTGGTCCGCGTCATCTTTGATCACGACGATGCGCGCGCGCTGCAGATTCTCAAGGCGGCCCGTCGAGCACTGCCGGACGACGGTACCTTGCTTCTGACCGAGCCGATGTCCGGGACCCGCGGCGCCGAGGCGATGGGCGACGCGTATTTCGGGTTCTACCTGCTGGCGATGGGCAAGGGCCGCTCGCGCAGCGCGGGCCAGCTCACCGACTTGCTGCTTTCTGCAGGATTTGGCGACGTCCGATTGCTGCGCAATCGGTTGCCTCTGCAAACGCAATTGATCGTGGCTCGACCTGCCCGCGTGTAAACCCTTGATGAATAACTGTAAATGCAAGTTGACAGTATGAAATGTCAGTCTAAGATTACACGAACAGTCGGAGATGAAAAGCGATGCACCTGAGACTCCCCACATGCCTGCTACGAAGCAGCGCTTATTCCCATAGCGGGGAGGTCAATTGAACACGATGGCAGTGGTCCTCGAACGCCCTGAGCAACTGGTGCTCAGTCGTCTGGACTTGTCCGAAGCGACCGACGAGGACGTCACGGTCGACATCGAGTGGAGCGGCATCAGCACTGGCACCGAGCGCTTGCTGTGGTCCGGTCGAATGCCCGCATTCCCCGGTATGGGCTACCCACTCGTCCCGGGCTATGAATCGGTCGGGCGTGTCGCGAAAGCCGGGTCACTCTCCGGACGCGCCATCGGCGATCGTGTATTCGTCCCTGGCGCCAAGTGCTTCGGTGACGTGCGCGGGTTGTTCGGAGGTGCCGCTGCCCATGTGGTGTTGCCTGGGGCCCGAACGATTCCATTCGCTGAGCATCTGGCAGAGCAGGGAGTCTTGCTTGCTCTGGCGGCGACGGCCTACCACGCGCATTCGATGGACGGCTTGAAACAGCCTGATCTGATCATCGGGCATGGCGTGCTGGGCCGCATGATTGCTCGACTCGCAGTGTTGGCCGGCGGAAAACCGACAGTGTGGGAAACCAATCCCGTGCGACGGGCGGGTGCCATTGGTTACGACGTGGTCGATCCCTCCGAGGACGCGCGCCGCAACTACAGCTGCATATGCGATGTCAGCGGCGATTCCTCGCTGCTGGATACGCTCATTTCCCGGCTCGCCCCGGGCGGTGAAGTGGTCCTTGCGGGGTTCTATGACGAGCCATTGACGTTCGTCTTCCCGCCGGCCTTCATGCGCGAAGCGCGCATCCGAATCGCCGCGCAATGGCAACCCAGTGATCTCGTTGCCGTGAGAAACCTGGCCGAGTCCGGACGCCTGTCCCTTGACGGGCTGATCACCCACCGAGCTGACGCCATGCAGGCTGATACGGCCTATCGCACGGCCTTCGGCGATCCGACTTGCTTGAAGATGATTTTGGACTGGAGGTCTTGCTCATGAGTACCGCTGAATCGAACCAGAGCTCCGCCAAGGCGGCTTCGGTGAGCATCATGATGAAAGATCTTCGCAAAGAGGCAGCCATCGAACCGCCGCCGGTATCGACCGGGCCAGTGACGAAGGAAACCCAGATCATCGCGATCTACGGCAAGGGCGGCATCGGCAAGAGCTTCACGCTGGCCAACCTCAGCTACATGATGGCGCAGCAGGGCAAGAAGGTCCTGCTGATCGGCTGCGACCCGAAGAGCGACACCACCAGTTTGCTCTTCGGTGGTCGTGCCTGTCCAACCATCATCGAGACTTCTTCAAAGAAGAAGCTCGCCGGTGAGGCAGTTGCCATCGGTGACGTCTGCTTCAAGCGCGACGGGGTCTACGCGATGGAACTCGGCGGACCGGAAGTCGGCCGCGGCTGCGGCGGGCGCGGCATCATCCACGGCTTCGAGCTGCTCGAAAAACTCGGCTTCCACGAGTGGGGCTTTGACTACGTGCTACTGGACTTCCTCGGCGACGTGGTCTGCGGCGGCTTCGGCCTGCCGATTGCCCGCGACATGTGCCAGAAGGTCATCGTCGTCGCCAGCAACGACCTGCAGTCGCTCTATGTCGCCAACAACGTCTGCAGCGCGGTTGAATACTTCCGCAAGCTCGGCGGCAACGTCGGCGTGGCGGGCATGGTGATCAATCGCGACGACGGCACCGGCGAGGCAACAGCGTTTGCCGAGCAAGTCGGTATTCCGGTGCTGTCGGTGATCCCGGCCAACGACGACATCCGTCGCAAGAGCGCCAGCTACGAAATCATCGGCCGCCCGGACTCGCCGTGGGGCCCGATGTTTGCGCAACTGGCCGAGAACGTCGGCACCTCGGTGCCGATCCGTCCTAAGCCGATGACGCAGGACGCGTTGCTGGGCCTGTTCTCTGCAGCGTCGGTCGGCCGCGACGTGGTGCTGGAGCCCGCGACGCAGTTCGACATGTGCGGCAAGACCGAGAGCAAGAAGGAGACGCTCGAAGTCGTCTACGACGAAGTCTGAGCGACCACGCACCATGTCCAAGACCATTCCGATCATTGCAGCAGGCTCGGTCAGCGCCGCGGCGCCCACCGCCCCCGGTGTGTCGTCGACAACGCTCGAAGGCGACGGCATGGGCTGCCACGCCGGTGGCGACCAGTTGCTGGCGGCGGCGAAGTCGGCCGGCAAGTCGGAGATGCTGGACCAGTACGCGAAGGACTATCCGAAGGACCCGAAAGCCGGTCCGCACGACCAGCCGCAGAGCATGTGCCCGGCATTCGGTTCCTTGCGCGTCGGTCTGCGGATGCGCCGCACCGCGACCATCCTGTCGGGCTCGGCCTGCTGCGTTTACGGCCTGACCTTCACCTCGCACTTCTACGGCGCGAAGCGCAGCGTCGGCTATGTGCCGTTCAACAGTGAATCGCTAGTGACCGGCAAGCTGTTCGAGGACATCCGCGAGGCCGTCCACAAGGAAGCTGACCCGGCGAAGTACGACGCGATCGTCATCATCAACCTGTGCGTGCCGACCGCCAGCGGCGTGCCGCTGCAGATCCTGCCCAAGGACATCAACGGCGTGCGCATCATCGGCATCGACGTGCCCGGATTTGGCGTTCCCACGCATGCCGAAGCCAAGGATGTGCTGGCCGGTGCGATGTTGAAATACGCCCGCAGCGAGGTGCTGGCAGGCCCGGTGCAGGCGCCGCGCACCGGACGTTCCGACAAGCCCACCATCGCGCTGCTCGGCGAGGTTTTCCCGGCCGACCCGGTGATCATCGGCATGATGCTGGAGCCGATGGGTCTGGCTGCAGGGCCGGTGGTGCCTACGCGTGAATGGCGCGAGCTCTATGCCGCGCTCGACTGCACGGCGGTCGCCGCCATACATCCGTTCTACACCGCCAGCATCCGCGAATTCGAGGCGGCAGGGCGCCCGATCGTCGGATCGGCACCGGTCGGCTACGACGGGACCGAAGCGTGGCTGCAGGCCATCGGCGAGGCGACCAACACGCCGCAGGACCAGATCGACGCGGCGAAGAACCGCATGCTGCCCGCCATTCGCGGTGCGTTGGCGAAGACGCCGATCAAGGGCCGCATCACGCTCAGCGGCTACGAGGGCTCCGAATTGCTGGTGGGCAGATTGCTGGTCGAAAGCGGCGCTGATCTTCGCTACGTCGGCAGCGCCTGCCCGCGCACGGCCTGGAACGAAGCCGATCTGCATTGGCTGCAGGCCAAGGGCGTGCAGGTGCAGTTCCGCGCTTCGCTCGAACAGGATCTGGCAGCCATCGCGGAATACCAACCCGATCTGGCGATCGGCACCACCCCGGTCGTGCAGTTTGCGAAGGCCCAAAGCACGCCCGCGCTGTATTTCACCAACCTGATCTCCGCACGGCCCTTGATGGGGCCGGCAGGTGCAGGTTCGCTTGCCACGGTCATCAATGCGGCCATCGGAAACAAGGCGCGCTTCGACCAGATGAAGGACTTCTTCGGCGCTGTAGGCGAGGGGCATTCGTCAGGTGTGTGGGAGCCCGCGAACGGCGTGCCGAAAGACCGCCCCGAGTTCAAGGCCGACCAGCGCCGCCAGGCAGAAAAGCTGGCGAAAAAGCGCAAGGCCGAGGAGATGATCTGATGCTGGTCCTCGATCACGATCGCGCGGGTGGCTACTGGGGCGCGGTGTATGTTTTCACCGCGATCAAGGGCCTGCAGGTGGTTATCGACGGCCCGGTGGGCTGCGAGAACCTGCCGGTGACCTCGGTCCTGCATTACACCGATGCCTTGCCGCCGCACGAGTTGCCGATCGTCGTCACTGGTCTCGCCGAAGAGCAGCTCGGACGCGAGGGTACCGAAGGCTCAATGCGCCGGGCGCATGCTGCGCTCGATCCCGATCTGCCATCGGTGGTGGTGACCGGCTCGATAGCCGAGATGATCGGAGGCGGCGTCACGCCGTCGGGCACCAACATCCAGCGCTTCCTGCCGCGCACGATCGATGAAGACCAGTGGCAATGCGCGAACCGCGCGATGTTCTGGCTGTGGACCGAGTACGGCATGAAGAAGGTGCCGGCGCGCAAGCCTCACGCCGAACGGCCGGCTGGCGAGAAGCCGCGGGTGAACATCATCGGGCCGTGCTACGGCACCTTCAACTGCCCAAGCGACCTGGCCGAGATCCGCCGTCTGGTGCAAGGCATCGGCGCCGAGGTCAACATGACCTTCCCGCTCGGCAGTCACCTGGCCGACGTGTCGCGGTTGGTCGAGGCCGACGTCAACATCTGCATGTACCGCGAATTCGGCCGCATGCTGTGCGAGGCGCTGGATCGTCCGTACCTGCAGGCACCGATCGGCCTGCACAGCACCACGAAATTCCTTCGCAAACTGGGCGAACTGCTGGGCCTGGATCCCGAGCCCTTCATCGAGCGCGAGACGCACACGACGATCAAGCCGATATGGGACCTGTGGCGCTCTGTCACTCAGGACTTCTTCGGCACCGCCAGCTTTGCAGTCGTCGCCAACGACACCTACACGCGCGGGATCCGCCACTTCCTCGAAGACGAGATGGGCCTGCCATGTCAATTCGCGGTGTCGCGGCTGCCCGGCGCCAAGACCGACAACGAAGAGGTCCGCCGGTTGGTCAAGGACAAGACACCGCTGGTGATGTACGGCAGCTACAACGAGCGCATCTACCTCGCCGAATGCGGCGGAGGCTCGATGATGAAAGCCAGCTTCATCCCGGCCTCGTTCCCGCTGCCGATCATCCGGCGCCACACAGGCACGCCATTCATGGGCTACTCCGGTGCGACCTACATCGTTCAGGAGTTCTGCAACGCGTTGTTCGACGCGTTGTTCCACATCCTGCCGCTAGGCACCGATCTCGACCGGGTCGAACCGACCCTGGCGCGCGTTGATGGACAGGCGCCCAGCCCTTGGGATATCGACGCCCAGGAGTTGCTGGACGAGTACGTTCAGACCGAGCCGGTGCTGGTCCAGATTTCTGCGGCCAAGCGACTGCGGGACCGCGCCGAGCGCGACGCACGACGTGCAGGTGAGGACCGCGTGACTGCCGCACGCGTGCTGGCGTCGCGGGAAGCCATGCGTCAGGGAGAGCCGGCATGACCCGGTTTGCTTCGACAGCCCGTGATGAATTCGTTCGGCATCCGCTGAACACACCGAATGTCGTGGCGCAGTGCTGCGGCTGCCTCGATCGCGCGGGCTCTGCGCGGTACCGGCCGAATGGCCGTCCTTAAGGAGTAAATCCTATGGCTGAAAGAAAAGGCTCGTTATCAGGCCTGACAGATGAAGAGGCACAGGAGTTTCACAGATTCTGGGTGCAAGGTTTCATCGGCTTCACGGCAGTCGCCGTGGTAGCGCATTTCCTGGTGTGGGCGTGGCGTCCTTGGCTCTGAACTGAATCCCGGAAGGGGAATGCTATGGCTGATACAACGAATCTCTCTCTGCAACAGATTTTGAAGAAAGACTCCAAAGTTTATCTGGCGATCTTTGCAGTGGGCTTTTGCTTGTTTTTGCTGATCGCCGTCTTTGCGCAAGTGATGACATGGCAGTGGCGTTCTTGGTTGCCGGGAGCAGAGGCAGAGAAATCATTGATAGGCGGAGTAAAGGGTGCGGTTTATACCTTTATGTCGCATTTACTTTAGGAGATTGACCATGTGGAGAATTTGGCGTTTGTTCGATCCGCTTCGTGCGATGGTCGTGCAAGGTATTTTCCTGTTCGGATTGGCTGTGATGATTCACCTCGTGCTGCTGAGCACGTCGACCTTCAACTGGATCGATGGCGCAAATGCGCGAGCCAAGGTTTCGCAGTCGCAGCACGCTGCCTTGCCCGCTGGAGTCACCTCGCCCGTCGCGAAGTAACAACTACGGGCTTGTGCCCGCGGTAGGCGGGGTCCGGGTATTTTCCCGGCCTCGTCTTCCAAACAGAATTCAGCCCACGGCGACCAGGTATCGCCCCGGGCGCCGAGGAGTCGCTTATGGCCACGCTCAGTTTTGAAAGAAAGTACCGCATTCGCGGTGGAACCCTGGTCGGAGGGGATCTGTTCGACTTCTGGGTAGGGCCGTTCTACGTCGGATTCTTCGGAGTAACGACCGTATTTTTTGCGGCGCTTGGAACTGCATTGATACTGTGGGGTGCAGCGCTTGGTGGCACCTGGAACGTCTGGCAAATCAACATAGCCCCTCCTGATTTGAAGTATGGCCTTGGCTTTGCACCATTGCGTGAAGGCGGCCTCTGGCAACTCATAACAGTATGTGCCATCGGTGCATTCAGCTCATGGGCTTTGAGAGAAGTAGAAATATGCAGGAAGCTTGGAATGGGGCTTCATGTGCCTATCGCTTTCTCATTTGCAATATTCGCTTACGTGACGCTGGTGGTGATCAGGCCAGTGCTGATGGGTGCGTGGGGTCATGGCTTCCCTTATGGAATTCTCAGCCACCTCGATTGGGTATCGAATACTGGTTACCAGTATCTCCATTTCCATTACAACCCGGCACACATGCTGGCCATCAGCTTCTTCTTCACCACGACGTTTGCCCTGTCTTTGCACGGCGCACTGGTCTTGTCCTCCACCAATCCGAAGAAAGGTGAGACGGTCAAGTCTCCCGAACATGAGGACACGTTCTTCCGCGACACCATCGGGTATTCGATCGGCACCCTGGGCATCCATCGGCTTGGCTTGTTCCTGGCTCTTTCGGCCGTGTTCTGGAGTGCTGTCTGCATCGTGATCAGCGGACCGTTCTGGACCCGCGGCTGGCCAGAGTGGTGGGGCTGGTGGTTGAACCTTCCGATCTGGTCTTGACGCGGCTGCACTAGGAGACAACTCATGGCTGAATACCAAAACATATTTACCAGTGTGCAGGCAGTCGGGCCGACCCACCATGGCATCGAGCTACCGCACGGCAATGCTGCGCGCACAGGCGAAGAACCTGCAATCGTTCATTTGCTGGGTCGCATCGGCAACGCCCAGATCGGGCCGGTCTATCTCGGCAGTCTTGGTGTGGCGTCGCTGATGCTCGGGATGTTCGCGTTCAACATCATTGGCTTCAACATGCTGGCCTCGGTCAACTGGAGTCCGATCGAGTTCATTCGACAGCTTTTCTGGCTGGGCCTGGAACCGCCGCCACCTCAGAATGGCCTGGCACTGCCGCAATCGATGAATCAGGGCGGCTGGTGGTTGCTGGCCGGGTTCCTGACCACCATTTCCGTGTTCCTCTGGTTTGCCCGAACTTATCGGCGAGCTCGCCAGCTCGGACTCGGGACGCACGTCGCGTGGGCCTTTCTTGCCGCGATCTGGCTGTTCCTGGTGCTCGGCTTCATCCGTCCGGTGTTGATGGGCAGCTGGGGTGAGGCAGTGCCGTTCGGCATCTTCCCGCACCTCGACTGGACGGCGGCGTTTTCCATTCGCTACGGAAACCTGTTCTACAACCCGTTCCACATGCTGTCGATTGCGTTCCTGTACGGCTCCACGCTGCTGTTCGCGATGCATGGCGCGACGATTCTCGCGGTCAGCCGCTTCGGCGGTGAGCGCGAAATCGAGCAGATCACTGATCGCGGAACCGCCTCCGAACGTGCTGCCTTGTTCTGGCGCTGGACGATGGGATTCAACGCAACGATGGAATCGATCCACCGCTGGGCCTGGTGGTTTGCCGTACTCACCCCGCTGACGGGTGGAATCGGCATCCTGCTCACGGGTACGGTGGTCGACAACTGGTACCTGTGGGCCGTGAAACACCATGTGGCTCCGATGTACCCGGCCGTCTGGGCCCCTGTGATCGATCCCGCCACGCTCCAGGGAGTCAAGCCATGAAGAAGAAGTACACGTCCATGTTGCGTCTGGTGGTGCTTTCGGCTGTGACTTTGCTGGCAGGGTGCGAGCGACCGCCCATCGAGGTGGTGCAACACGGCTTCCGTGGCACCGGCATGGCTGAGATCTACAACCCTCGGACCGTTGCCACACAGGCGAAGCTCAACGAGGTGCCGGCAGCAATTGCACCGGCCACTCCAGGCGGACCGCCAGCGGCGCAGGTGTACCAGAACGTCCAGGTTCTCAACGATCTGACAGTAGGAGAGTTCTCCCGTCTGATGGTGGCGATGACTTCCTGGGTCGCTCCGGAGCAGGGCTGCACCTATTGCCACAACGCGCAGAACTTCGCCTCGGACGAGAACTACACCAAGGTGGTTGCTCGAAAGATGCTGCAGATGACGCGCAAGATCAACACGGACTACAAGTCGCACGTCGCCGCAACCGGTGTCACCTGCTACACCTGCCACCGTGGAAACAACATACCGACGAACGTGTGGTTCAAGGCGCCACACGAGGATCGAACCGACGCGATGATCGGCGACAAGGCCGGGCAGAACACGGTCTCGTTGGTGGCCAATAAATCATCTCTGCCGGTCGATCCGTTCACTCCATTGCTGCTGGGAACCGAAGACATCCGAGTCAACGGAACGACCGCGCTTCCAACGGGAAATCGTCATTCGATCAAGCAGGCCGAGTGGACGTACAGCCTGATGACACACATGTCGACCTCGCTCGGCGTGAACTGCACCTACTGCCACAACAGCCGCTCGTTCGCGAATTGGGCCGAAAGCCCTCCTCAGCGTGTCACCGCCTGGTAC
Source organism: Rhizobacter sp. (assembly GCA_046154125.1). GTDB lineage: Bacteria > Pseudomonadota > Gammaproteobacteria > Burkholderiales > Burkholderiaceae_C > PBB1. Next base: position 31,574 of record JBJXEJ010000058.1, read on the forward strand.
GGCATCCGCATGGTGCGCGACCTGAATACGCAGTACATGGAACCGATCGAGAAAGTGTTTCCGGCGCACCGCCTCGGGCCGTCGGGTGACGTCGCCAAGGCGAATTGTTCGACTTGCCACCAAGGTGCATTCAAGCCGCTTTATGGTGTCAGCATGCTGAAGGATCACCCGGAACTGGCAGGCCAGAAGCCTGCGCTGGCGTCGCCCGCTGCTGGCGAAGTGGCCGCTCCTCCGGTGTCCGCCGACTCGGCAACGGTGTTCTTTGCGGTCGGCTCATCGGTGCTGACCGACGACGCAGCCAAGAAACTCGATGCGGTGTTGCTGGGCTTGTCCAGCAACACATCTGCAAAAGCCGTGATTTCAGGCTTCCACTCTGCGGCTGGAGACCTGAAGCAGAACCAGGAACTGGCCAAGCAACGAGCGCTCGCGGTGAGAGACGTGCTTCAGGCGCGTGGAATCCCCGCTGAGCGCGTTCTGCTCGAAAAGCCGCAATCGGCCGAAGCAAACCTTTCCGGTGAGGATCCACAAGCCCGTCGGGTAGACGTTGCAATCAGATAGCGATCTGTAGTGCCGCGTTACCTGGGTTGAAAGGCGGCCATGAGGCCGCCTTTTTTGCTTTTCGAAAGAGTTGGCGCCCACGTGTGAATGCTGTGGATCATACGATTCACACCAAGTATCCGGCAATCTCCTGCTTCAGACCACGGCGCCACCCACCGGGTGTTCTATTTACTGATCGAAGGCAATTCAAGTGGTGCGCCGGGTCGAGTGCCGAGAAATTGGTGCCTAGCAATTCGGACGCAGAAAATCAGTTTAATACTGAATTAAAACAACAAGATGGAGCGCACTCCTCAACCAATACATTACGTTCAAATCGAATTGAGCCGGGTGCCCATGCTGTTCATAGCCACTGAAGCAGGCGCTGAATCCAGACCGGGATGCGCGCAGCGGGCTTGGGCCGATAGAACTGGCGATACCTTCCATCCATGATGCACCCTTATACTGTTTATATATACAGTATCTCTTCGCTGCCGAGATCTGTCAAGCGAAAAGTAGGCAGCTCATGCAGTGTGGAAATCTAGGGGGGACGGGCATGGATCGCGGTCATCCTCATGTGGTGTGCAGCGCGATCACCACTGCAACGGTGTTCCGGCCGGCGCTGTCATCACGTGATCACTTCATCTTCGACGCCAACTTGATCGACTCTCCGGCGACCATGAACTGGCCATGCCCTCGGTGATGCAGGGTTCGCGGGTCCTTGCAAGCGGGATCGATCCAGGCCTTGATGACTTCGAGAACGAAGAAGTTGTAGCGGTTCATCAGCCTCGTATCGTGAACGCGGCATTCGAGGTTGGCGTGACACTCGGCGATCAAGGGAGAAGCGACCAGCGAGGCCGGCTCAGGCGTCAACCCGAAAGCCTCGAACTTGTCGACGCGCCGACCCGTGCTGTTGCCGCAAGCCACCACCTTGGATGCAAGATCCAGCGTCGGTATGTTGATGACGCAGTGCCTTGTGGACCTGAGCGCGGCAAAGCTGAAATTGTTCTGGCTCACGACGCAGCCCACCAGCGGTGGTTCGAACTCCATCATCGTGTGCCAGGACATCGTCATCACGTCGGCAACGCCCTTGAGAGACGTGGTGAGCAGCACCACCGGCCCTGGTTCGAGCAGACCGTAGACCTTGGACAGGGGCAGGGAGCGCTTGGTCATAGACACCGTCTCCGAATTGCGTCGTTGGCCATGCGCCACCAGCGTTGACAATCGACGAACAGGACGGCTCTAGCGTCCATGCTCCTCGGTCCTGCTGCGGTCCGACGACTGTCCGGGATCCCGGCTTGTCTCATGCCCCGGTCGACCCTCTCGAGGCGACGGATCTCGCTGCTGCTGCGCCGGGTCGTGCTGCTCCCGCCGGCCGGTGTCCTGCCGATGCCCCTGCAGTGACGTAGGCGAAGCGGGAACTCGTTGTTCGGTGGCGCGCGATGCGCTCCTGCCTGTCGACGTTCCTGTCCGCCCTGGCTGGCAGACTTGCGCGCGGGAGCGGCGCCGGCGCTGTCACTTGCTGTTGTTGATCGTGCTGCCGGACGACAGGGTCACGCGGCTGGTGGCGGTGCTTCTGGCTGCGCAAGGCCTGCTGCCGCTCGATTTGCTGGGGATAACGGTCTCCAGAGTACTGCCACTGGTGGACAGGCAAGGGCGCAGCTGCGGGGGCGGAGCGGTGGTCCCACTCGCTCCATCCGCGCCGGTGCTGTTCCCAGTCGCGGCCCCAGTGCTCTTCCCAGCGTGGAGGCGCATCCGCGCGCCACCCGCGAAAGTATGCCGGCGGCGACCGGTCGTAGCGCACCGGAATCCGCAGCACGAACACAGGGAGGACCGGCGGATTCACAAGGCTCCAGGGGCCGTTGTACCAGGCGCCGGCATACCACTCGTCACCCTCGTATTCCCAGTACATGCCGTCGTAGAAGAAGTTCGAGTTCACCTGCGGTACGTAGCAGGCCGGGTACCCGGACAAGGTCCGGGTAGAGCGGCAGATTGATCCCGATGCTCACGCCGGGCCGCCCGATGCCGATGCCAACGCTGACTTGCGCGTTCGCGGAGGTCATCAACCCGCACAGCATCCCGAGGGCGACAAGCAGGTAGCGCCTTGCCGTTCTCCGTTCAGATTTCGAGCGTTCCAGGATCACTCCGTTGGGCTCGCCATGACGCGCGTGGTGCCGGGACGCGACGACGCCCCTGATCGTGGTCGCAGCGCGATCCGCGTCGGACAACTCAATGGCCCGGCCGCCCACATCGGCGAGCGATTCGAACGTGTAGACCGCATGCGCTGCCGCCGCGGTCTTCGGCGAGCGGTCGCCCACCGCCAGGACTCGCAGTTGCCCGACCGGGAACGGTCGACTCCGCGAGCGCAGCTCCCTGGTCGAGCGGCGCCGAAATCTGGACCACACGTCCCTTCATCTTCACCAGCGCGCCCTCGATGAAGCCCTTGGGACTGAACAGCCACTGCTGGCAAACGCCGTGAATGAATTCGCTCTGCTTGGTCATGCGCGCTCGGGATGAATTGCCATGTCACTCGTGGGCGAGCTGAACGAGCAGCTTGCCGAAGTTCGCGCCGTGCAGCAGGCCGATGAATGCTTCCGGCGCGTTCTCCAGGCCGAAGACGATGTCTTCGCGGACCTTCACCAGGCCTTCCTGCACCCACGGACCCATCGCTCCGGTGAACTCGCTGAAGCGGGTGCCGTAGTCGTCGTACACGATGAAGCCCTGCATCCGTATGCGCTTGCGCAGCAGCGTCCCCATCAGCAGTCCGAGACGGTCCGGGCCGGCCGGCAGCGCGGTCGAGTTGTACGTGGCGATCAAGCCGCAGACCGGAACCCGCGCGCCGGTGTTCAGCAGCGGCAGGACCGCGTCGAACACGGCACCACCGACGTTCTCGAAATAGACATCGATGCCCTTGGGGCAGGCGGTGGCGAGTTGTCCAGGCAGGTCGTCGACACGGTGATCGACGCATTCGTCGAACCCCAGTTCGTCGACCACGTAGCCACATTTGTCTTCACCTCCGGCGATGCCGATCACGCGGCAGCCATTGATGCGAGCAACTTGCCCGACAACCGAGCCGACGGCACCGCTGGCTGCAGCGACGACGACGGTGTCGCCCGCCCGCGGCCGGCCGATGTCGATCAATCCCATGTAGGCCGTGAAGCCCGGCATGCCGAGAACGCCGAGGGCACGCGAGGGGTGCCGCTCCTCGTGCGCCAGCCCCCTCAGACCCTGTCCATTCGACAGCGCGTAGTCCTGCCATCCGGAGTTTCCCACCACCAGATCACCGGCCTTGAAGTCGCTGTTCAGGGAGTTCTCCACCCGAGACACGGTGCCGCCCACCATCACGTCGCCAAGCGCCACCGGCTCGGCGTAGGACGGGCCATCGCTCATGCGTCCACGCATGTACGGATCGAGCGAGAGGTAGAGCGTGCGCAGAAGCACCTCGCCATCCACCGGAGTGGGCACCGAGTCGATATCCAGTCGAAAGTCTGCGGCGGTCGGTGCCCCGACCGGGCGCCTGTGCAGCCGGATGCGGCGGTTGACGGTGTTGCTTTGAGGCATGGGGCAGGGTTGCGGCTGTGCAGCCGGGTTACTTGAGGGCCTTGACCAGCGCTTCGAAGCGCGCATGGAGCGATTGGTCGTGCGCCGTGACCGCCGGAATCTCGCGCTCGATGCCCAGCAACTCGTACACCGCCATCTGGGCGGCTCGCACCGAGAATTCCACGGTGAACACCGTGTCCAGCGGCACCTCGACGAACTGGCTGATGAAGGCGAAGTTGCGCGTTCCCGGCGGCACCGGAGGCGGGCGGTCGCCTGGAGCTCGCGGCATGAACATGCTGGTGATGTAGGGCATCCGGCAGGGGATGCAGTTGGCCGATGCAAACACGTCGACGTCGAAACGCAGGTGGCCGCACAGTTCCTGCAGGATCTCGGCGCCTGTGCAGTCGGCCATCGGCTTGGCGACGAAATTGCCCACCCGGTCGGGGAACAATCCATAGCCCCAGAAGACCTGCACGTCCGCCGGCTGGTTCGCGAAGTGCGGCTGGTGGGCCAGCACGATCGACATCAGCCAGTTCGAGTCCTTGAAGGTGACCAGTCCGCCGGTGCCCGCCTCGTTGCCGCTGAAGCGCTGCATCTGGTCGAAGAACGCCGTGTCCTTCAGAGTGACGGTGAAGGACGCCCAGTACGACTGCGCCACGCAGCTGTTGAAAACGGCGGGCTTGCCGAATGACGGCCGCCCGTCCGCCAGCTTCTCCCACAGCGTCCATGAGCCGTGGTGAGCCCGGGCCAGCTTCGGTGGTGGCTCGGTCATCGACCCCAGGCTGGATGCGTCGGTCATCGATCCGTTCTGCACGAAGACCAGATCATCGTCTTCGAGGATCATGGTTTCGCTGCGACCTTTCACGGTGCAGTGCAGGCCGATGACCGTGAACTTGCCGTTGACGGTCCGGTGGTCGAGATCGGTCACCGTGCAGCCGGCAACCATGCGCACGCCCTGGGCGTCGAGCCAGCGCTGCAGCGGCACCACCAGCGAGTCGTACTGGTTCAGGACCGTGCGCTTCACGCCCGCCAGGGTCTCGATGCGCGAGAACTCGAGCATGAACCGGTGCAGGTAGCGCCGGAATTCGACCGCGCTGTGCCAGGGCTGGAATGCGAAGGTGGTGGCCCACATGAACCAGAACTCGGTCTCGAAGAATGCCGGCGACAGGTGGTCGGTGATGCAGGTGGTGCCGAGGGCCGATTCATCGGCGCTGCTGAGCTTGAGCAACTCCAGCCGGTCCTGCATCGAGAAGCCCATCGACGCCACGGGCACCTTCGCACGGCGGCTGTCGACCAGGCGTGCCCTGGCATGAGACACATGCAGTTCGTTGAAGGCCAGCGTTTCCTCGAACACCGTCAGGCCCGGTCGGGCGATCGACGGTATCGACTTGAAGAGGTCCCAGGTGCACTCGTAGTTGTCCGTGGTGAGCATGCGACCACCGCGCATCGAATAGCCGCGATCCGCGTCGCCTGCGCCATCCAGACTGCCTCCCATCGCCGATCCGGCTTCCAGGATCGAGATGTTCGAACCCGGCATGCCGCCATCGCGCACGAGGAATGCCGCTGCGGCCAGCGATCCGATGCCGCCACCGACGAGGTAGGCCTTCGATTTCGAACTCATGATGGGAAATCCTTGCGCAAACGCTCTTTGGTGATCGAATCAGCGATGAAGGTAGGGCGAGCAGGCTCGGGTGTCGGTGCGCTGGGCCACACACCGCGGCGAAGTGCATCGGACGGACGGCTCCGTCGACCCGGTCCGAGCAGCGATCTCAGTCGAGGAGCACCAGATTCCCGCAGTCCTGCGCCGCCTCGATCACCTCCCGCGGCAAGGCCGCCGAACGATGGCCCTGCTCGCCCCAGATGATGTCGATCGAGCGGTCATCCAGCTGTTCGACGAGGCAGGGGCCGAGCGGAATGTGGTGTTCGGCCCCGCTCTTCGACAGGTACGGAATCGGTCCGGTGATCCGTGCGCTGTGCGTCGTGAAGCTCATGTTCGGGTCCTTCGTGGTTGGCAGGAGGCAGGGTCGAAGCACCGAGCAACGGCCGCGCGGCGTGTTGCGGATGCCTGAGGCGCGCAGGGCACCGTGTCCGGTTCGTCGACGAACCACAAGACTGTGCGGTCGGGCTGCCCGGGTCTGTGCGCCAACGAACACGGAATCCACCACGAGAGGCTTGGCCGCCTGGTGTGTGCTGCCGCACTGTCCCGGGCAGCGCGCGGGTTTACCGTGAACCCCGACGCCGCCGCGACGCGGCTCGCAACGACGATCCGCTCCAGGACGAAGCGGGCCGGCGTGTCCGACTTGTCCCACCCGGAAGGAATTCCATGGCACTCGATACCGCAGCGACGAGCCACGTCTCGCCCCGACTGCGAGGGTTCACGAAAAGGCGGATGCGTCACACGGAGCATCACCACAGCGATCGCATCGGCTGGCTGCGAGCTGCCGTGCTCGGGGCGAATGACGGGATCGTTTCAACGGCCAGCCTCGTGCTGGGAGTGGCTGCGGCCGGGGCCGATCACCGGACGATCCTGTTGACCAGTGTGTCGGGGCTGATGGCCGGTGCCATGTCGATGGCTGCCGGGGAGTTCGTCTCGGTGCATTCGCAGGCGGACACCGAAAATGCCGACTTGACGCGGGAACGCGATGAATTGAAGCAGGACCCGGTGGGAGAGCAGCGCGAGCTGGCGGGGATCTACGTCGCACGCGGGCTGGAGCGTGGTCTGGCCGGCGAGGTCGCGGGCCAGCTGATGGCCCACGACGCGCTGGGAGCGCATGCACGCGACGAGCTGGGCCTTTCCGATACGACGGCCGCCAGGCCGACTCAGGCCGCACTCGCCTCGGCGGCCAGTTTTTCGGTCGGAGCCGCGCTGCCGATCGCAGTGGTGCTCTTGGCAACCGCGCAAGGACTGATCGTGTGGGTCTCGATCTCCTCGCTGGTCTTTCTGGCTGCGCTGGGGGCCGTCTCGGCACAGATCGGGGGCGCGCCGGTCTGGAACGGCACCTGGCGCGTTGCCTTCTGGGGTGCGATAGCGATGGGCGTCACGGCCGGCGCCGGCGCACTGTTCGGGGCTGTGGCCTGATGGCCGCGGGGTTGTGCCTTCTGCGAGGCCGACGATGACTCGCCCGACGTTTCGACGCGGCGATGGACTACACGCTGCAAATGCGTCACAGCCATAAGGTCCGGATACTGAAAGGCGCCTCACCGCCGCACTCCGATTCCCACTCGTTGTCACCACATCCATGCCACGGCCTGCCCCAACGCAAGACGACGAACCCGAACGCGCCTTCGCCGCGGTCGGAGGCACGGTGGGAATCCCATGAACATCTCCGGCATCCTGGCTGCTGGTCTCCTGGTTCTGCCCGCTGTCGGTCTGGCGATGTGGGCCTGCCTGGTCATGCGGCAAGTGGAGGACGACTTGGGCGACCTCGGTGGACTCAAGGCGACATCGTTCGACGATTGAACGCGTCGCCTGACGCCTGGGTGCAATGAGGCTGCCTCGTGTTGCAGCGCCCAGTCTCGGGCGCAGGGTCAATCTTCCGGCCAGACAGCGCGCACGTAATTGATGGGCGAGTGATCTGCCAGGTCGCGGATCAGCACGGCCCGCGGCTTCCATGCCTGCTCGGCCCGATACGCTTTTCTCGCACGAATGCAGTCGTCGGAGACATATGCTTCGGAAGGGCTTGTCACCAGGCGGCCCGTTCGATCGATGTAGTGCTCCGTTCCGACGTGCGTGTACCAGCGCGACTCCGGTGGCAATCGCGTCACTGCATCGCAGCAGTCCACCAGGCGGACGATCGAAACGTGCTCGAGCGATTCAGCAAACACAGCATTGCCCACGCGGGGTGAGCCCAGCGTGACCAGGGCACTCGGGCGCCACAACGTCGCCGCCAGGGTGGCCAGTGCCGCGCCCAGGCTGTGTCCGCACATCACGAATTCGCGGCGCGCGGCGCATTCGTCTTCCAGCCATGACCGAATCGCAGGAATCACGTTGCGCATCGCAGACGCGAATCCCGAATGCACGCGCCCGGAGGCCTCCGTCCATTCGACCGTATTGACCTCCAGGTTGGTTGCGATGTCGCCGATCTCCTCGGGCCGGGTCCCTCGAAACGAGAGCAACGCCATGTGGTCGGCTTCTCTGTAGCTTCCGAATCCGAACGTGCCGGTCTCCTCATCGCTGAAGATGCGAGGAGCACCCATTCCCACGCGGGCCAGCGCTGAAACGAGGGCACGGTGATCGACCGGCGTGTTCTCCGCCTGCGCAGCTTTCAGATAGGCGAGCCTGGCGGCTTCCGCTGAGATCTGGACCCCGGAGTAGTCGGTTCCGTGCTCGAAGACAGTGGGTCGCATCGCCGGTGTGTACAGCGCCGATCGACTGGGGTCGTAGTCAATTGCCAAATTGCGTCATCTCGGTTTGTCCGGGCCTGGACGAATCCGCTCCGTAGGCCACGGTGACACAGGTGGCCCGCCTGCTCGGTGCTGCAGCGCACAGACCTGCCTCGGTGCGGCGCGCAAGGTCCGCTCATCGGACCGCGCCGTGCATCCAGTTGTCGGCGTCGGCCGGACCTGCGGCTTCGACTCCGCACCCACCCCGACAGGAAATCGCCATGGCCTACCAAAGCGTCAACCCCAACGACGGCAAGCTGCTCAGGAGCTTCGAGCACATGAACAACCCGCAGCTGGAAAAGGCGCTCGCCACTGCCGACAGTTGCTTCCAGACCTGGAAGCACACGAGCTACGCCGAACGCGCGGTCATCATCGACAAGGCGGCGTCGCTGCTGCACGCCCATGTGGACGACTACGCCCGGCTGGAAACCCTCGAGATGGGCAAGCGCATCGTCGAGGCGCGTGGCGAAGTCAGGTTCAGCGGTGACATCCTGGCCTACTACGCCGAGCACGCCGAAGCCTTCCTCGCACCGGTGACGCTGAAACCCCGGGTCGGGGAGGCCCACATGGAGAGCTCGCCCTTCGGCGTTCTGCTGTGCATCGAACCCTGGAATTTTCCTTACTACCAACTGGCCCGCGTCGCCGGTGCACAACTGATGGCTGGCAACGTCCTGGTCGTCAAGCATGCCGGCTGCGTGCCGCAATGCGCCATCGCCTTCGAGAAGCTGCTGCTCGACGCCGGCGCGCCGGTCGGCGCCTACACCAACCTGCTGATCTCGCACGAGCAATGCGATCGCGTCATCGACGATCCGCGCGTCAAGGGCGTGGCCTTGACGGGCAGCGTTGCGGCCGGACGCGTCGTGGCCGCACGGGCAGGGCAGAACCTGAAGAAGTCGTCGATGGAACTCGGCGGCAGCGATGCCTTCATCGTTCTGGAGGATGCCGATCTGGACAAGACGATCCCCTGGGCCGTCTGGGGCCGCATGTACAACGGCGGCCAGACCTGCTGTGCGGCCAAGCGCTTCATCGTGATGGACGCCGTGGCCGATCAGTTCCTCGCCAGGTTCAGGGCTGCGCTGGAAGCGCTGAAACCAGGCGATCCGATGGACGAGCAGACCACGCATGGCCCGCTTTCCACCGAAGCCGCGCTGGTTCAGCTGCTGGCGCAGGTCGATGCCGCCGTGGCGGGTGGCGCCACGCTGCTGATGGGTGGCAAGCGCATCGAGCGCCCCGGCTCGTTCATGCAGACGACCATCCTCACGGACATCCAGCCCGGCAATCCCGCCTTCCGCGACGAATTCTTCGGCCCGGTGGTGTCGTTCTACCGCGTGAAGACCGAAGACGAGGCCATCGCACTGGCCAACGATTCCGACTTCGGTCTGGGCGGCTCGGTGTGGACAAGGGACGAAGCACGCGGCCAGCGCGTGGCCAGCCGGGTCGATACCGGAATGATGTTCATCAACAACCTCGACTGGACCGATGCCGAGCTGCCTTTCGGCGGCATCAGGAACTCAGGGTACGGACGCGAACTGGGCAACCTAGGCATACAGGAGTTCGTCAACAAGAAGCTCGTTCGCACCGCGCGACTCGACGCTCCGCTCTGACCTCGGCGGGACACACAATGAACACTTCCATCAGCAAGCCGCTCGTCACCATCCCGCCGGTCTGGTTCATCACCGGCTGCTCCACGGGCTTCGGCCTCGAACTGGCCAGGCAGGCCATCGAACACGGCTGTCGCACGGTGATGACTGCACGCGATCCCGCGAAGCTGGAAGGCTACGGCGCGACCCCGAACGTCCTGGTTCTCAAGCTCGACGTCACCCAGCCGGAACAGGTCTCCGCTGCCATTCAGGCAGCCGAAGCCCGCTTCGGCTGCATCGACGTGCTGGTGAACAACGCGGGCATCGGCTACTTCGCCGCCATCGAGGAGGGCGAAGAGTCCGAGGTCCGCAAGATGTTCGACGTCAACGTGTTCGGCATGAGCCGCATGATCCAGGCGGTGCTTCCCGGCATGCGCAAGCACCGCACGGGCTGCATCGTCAACCTGTCGTCCGTCGGTGGCATCCGCGCCTTCCCGGCCATCGGCTACTACAACGCGACCAAGTTCGCCGTCGAAGGACTGTCCGAGGCCCTGTGGCAGGAGGTGGAGCCGCTGGGCATCCGGGTGATGCTGGTGGAGCCGAGCGGATTTCGAACCGACTGGGCCGGTCGCTCGGCGAACGAAAGCGCACGACGCATCGGTGACTACACGGCCACCGCCGGCGCCACGAGGGACGCGGTGCGGGCCTCGTCCGGCCGGCAGCCGGGGGATCCCGCGCGTGCTGCAAAGGCGATCATCGAGGCAGTCGCCTCGGGCAACCCGCCGCACCATCTGCTGCTCGGCAACGACGCCTTCGACGGCGCCATGTCCAAGCTCGATGAATTGCGAGCGGATTTCGCGGCGGGCGAGGCGGTGGCTCGCAGCGCCGACTTTCCACGGCCAAAGCCGGTTCTGGTGGATTGAGGCCACGATGCATGCGATGGTGCTGAATGCCGTGGGCAGTCCTCTCGAATGGACAGAACTGCCCGATCGGCAGCCGGGCGCGGGCGAGATCCGCGTCAGGGTGGCGGCCTGCGGCGTCTGTCGCACCGACCTGCACGTGGTCGATGGTGAATTGCCCCATCCGCAGGTTCCGATCATCCCGGGCCACGAGATCGTCGGCCGCATCGACGCCGTCGGTCCGGGTGTCGACGGATTGGCGCTCGGTCAGCGTGTCGGCATTCCGTGGCTGGGCCACACCTGCGGCGCATGCGTCTATTGCAGACGGCAGCGCGAGAACCTGTGCGACCGGCCACTGTTCACCGGGTACACCCGCGACGGCGGTTTCGCCACGGCAACGGTCGTCGATGCGCGCTTCGCGTTTCCGCTCGGTGAGGAGGGCGGCGACGCCGCACTCGCACCGTTGCTGTGTGCCGGTCTGATCGGCTGGCGCGCGCTGAACATTGCGGGCGAGGGCCGGTGCCTGGGCCTGTACGGTTTCGGCGCAGCCGCACACATCCTGGCACAGGTGGCGAAGTGGCAGGGCCGTTCGGTGTTCGCCTTCACCAGGCCGGGAGACCGCGCAACGCAGGACTTCGCGTGCAGCCTCGGCGCCACCTGGGCCGGTGGCTCCGACGAGCTGCCGCCGCAACCGCTGGATGCCGCCATCATCTTCGCCCCGGCTGGCGATCTCGTTCCGCTGGCACTGAGAGCCGTGCGCAAGGGCGGTCGCGTGGTGTGTGCCGGC
>JBJXEJ010000059.1:0-4947 GCA_046154125.1 Rhizobacter sp.
CTGCGCAACAACAACTACGAGAAGGACGGCGAAACCGTCTACGGCATGGCGTTCACGGCCGAGGAGATCGACTACCTCGACAGCCGCGCCGAGAGCGAAGCCCGCCGCAACGGTGGCCAGGGTGCCGAGAGCGTGCCGACCGCGCGCAGCGGCGAGCAAGCCGCACCGGCCGCCAGCACCCGCAAGCCCCGCAGCGCGCGCCAGCCGGCGCACGCCGACGCCTGAACCCTCATCGGGTGGGCGCTGTCTTGGTCAATCAGCCAACGAGCCGCGCCCGCCCTTCGAACTTCACTCAACGATCGAAGGAAACCATCATGTACTCGACCCCGACCCTGGCGACCCGCTTTGCCCGCAACACCCGCGTGATGCGCGGTGACCAACCACTGAACGAAGACCAGATGCGCGCCGCGGCGCCGTCCATCTTTGCTGAGGGCAAGCACGCGAGCCGCTCCGAGCGCTACACCTACATCCCCACCATCGACGTCCTGCGCGGCCTGCGCAAAGAGGGCTTCGAGCCCTTCATGGTCGCCCAGGGCGCCAGCCGCGTCGAAGGCAAGGCTGAGTTCACCAAGCACATGATCCGCATGCGCCACGCTGGCCAGGTGCAGACCCGGCCCGAGGCGAACGAGATCATCCTGATCAACAGCCACGACGGCGCCAGCTCGTACCAGATGCTGGCCGGCATGTTCCGCTTCGTCTGCTGCAACGGCCTGGTGGTTGGCGAGGTGGTGGACGACATCCGCATCCCCCACAAGGGCAACATCCAGGGCGAAGTGATCGAAGGCGCGTTCCGCGTGCTCGACGAGTTCGAGGCCGTGAGCGAGCACACCGAGGCGATGAAGGCGCTACAGCTCGCGCCGCCCGAGGAAGTGGCCTTCGCGACGGCCGCGCTGGCGCTGCGCTTTGGGGAGCGCACCGTCGAGGAAACCGGTGGCCATCGGCCCGCCCCGGTGACGGCCGAGCAGCTGATCGAGGCGCGCCGGCCCGAGGACATCGGGCATAGCCTGTGGACGACCTTCCAGCGCGTGCAGGAGAACGTGATCCGCGGTGGCCAGCCTGGCCGCAGCGCGCAAGGGCGCCGGCTGCAGACTCGGCCGGTGGGCAGCATCGACCGCGGCGTGAGCCTCAACCGTGCCTTGTGGATGCTGGCCGAGGAGATGCGCAAGCTGAAGGCCTGAACCCGTGAGCCGACCGCGCTGGATTCGATCCCGAATCCAGCGTGCCAGCAATCGCGAACCGATCCGACCATTGGTGCGCAGCCGGCTGCGCCGCTCCGTACGAGGTGATGGAATGAACATGGCACCCGAAACGCTCGACGACCTGGACACCTTCGCCGCCCGATCCGGTGAAGCCACCCGCAAAGGCGCCCAGGCCTTCGCGCGGCTGCTGCAGCTCGCCGAAAGCCGCGAATCCGGCCAGATCCCGCGCGTTGCTCGCTTCCTCGCCGCGACCTACAACGGCCAGGCCTTCCAGCTGGACCCCTTCGAGCTTCGCACCGTCGACGTCGCGATCAGTGACGACATGCTGTGCTGCCTGGACGCGCTGCGCTGGGGCCGTGCCGACCTGTACACGCTGGTTCCTGAAGGTGACGCCCGCGTGCGTGCCGTCATCGACCGGTGGGGACTTCGATGGCCCGCCGACGCGTGACCGCGTCGCGGCGATCGGCCAAAGTGCCGACCTGAGTGCGCCGCGCCGCAGGGGCCCGACAGCAAGTCTGACGCGGGCCGCGCTGGAATTGCCATCGAATCCAGCGCGCCGCCACCACCGTCCCGATTCGATCATCGGGACGGTGCGTGCGTGCGGCCGGTTTTCCACGGCGCGCGCTCGCCGGCTGGCGCCGGCTCGCGCGATCCCGGCCGCCGGCCTTCGAGGCGCGGCGCCCGGGAACGGTCCTCCGCCACGGCTCATCCCCTGTCGATTGCGCCGGAGGACACTTGATGAAGACACTCGTTCTCGCCAACCAGAAAGGTGGCGTCGGCAAATCCGCCGTCGCCACGCTGCTGGCGCATCACCTGGTTCAGCATGGCCGGCGCGTGCTGGCCATCGACCTGGACCACCAGGGCAACTTTGGAAGCCCCATACAGCGGTCGAACCGCGCGATGGCTGCCGGTGTCACGTCGGATCGTCTGCTGACTGAGCCTGTCTCCGCGATGCCCAGCGCCGCGTTCGTTCTGGTGCCGAGCGACCGGGGGCTGCTGATGCTCGAACGCCAACCGACGATGCACACACCGTTCGCCCGCAACCTGCGCAGCTTTCTGGCGGCCATGGACGCGCACTTCGACGTGTGCGTGATCGACACGAACCCGAACCCCGACATACGCGTCATCGCCGCGCTGGCCTCGGCCGACTTCGTCCTCTCGCCGATCCAGCTCAACCAAGAGGCGATGGAAGGCGTCCATGGCCTGTTGAATCACGACAGGGTCGGCGTGCGCAAGATCAAGGCGGTGCTGAACCCGAAGCTCCAGCTGATCGGCCTGCTGCCGACGATGGTCGAGCCTACGCCGTTCCAGAAGGCGAACTTCCTGCAGATCGTGCAGCGCTATCACCCGCTGCTGATCCGCATCGGTGACGGACCAGGCGACTTCGCTTCGATGCCGCGCCGCTCGGCCATTGCCGAGGCCCAGGCGCATGGTCAGGTGCTCTGGGAGATGAAGAAGACCGCCGCGCGTGAGGCAGCGAGGGAAATCGAGCCGACCCTGCGTGAGCTGGCCCGGATCGTGGCGGGGCAACCGCAGGTACATGCACAACCTGGAGTCAGTCATGAGTCTGCCGCTTGATCAGCTCGACCTTCTGGGCACGCCGGCCGACCTGCTGGCCGGCGCACCCCTGCAGCTGCCGATCGAGTCGATCATCGAAGATCCAGACCAGCCCCGGAATGAGTTCGACCCAGAAGGCTTGGCCGAGCTGGCTGCGTCGATCAAGGAGCGCGGTGTACTGCAGCCGATCTCGGTGCGGCGTCACCCGAATCAACCTGACTGTTGGATGCTGAACTTCGGCGCCCGGCGCCTGCGGGCGTCCAAGCTCGCTGGCAAGTTCGACATTCCTGCCTTCGTCGACAAAACGGCGGACAGCTACGACCAAGTGATCGAGAACGAGCAGCGCGAGGGACTGAAGCCGCTGGAGCTGGCGCTGTTCGTGCAGCGCCGCCTGGCTGCGGGCGATACCCAGGCCGTGATCGCACGGCGGCTGGGCAAGAGCCGGCAGTACGTGACGATGGCCACCTCGCTGATTGACGCGCCGGACTGGTTGATCTCTGCCTATCGCGAAGGCCGATGCCGTGGCTTGAACGAGCTGTACGAGCTCCGCAAACTGGCTGTCGACCACCCGCAGTACGTGGAGTCCTGGACCGCTGACCGCGACGCCATCACCCGAGACCGCGTGACTGCGCTGCGCGCCGACCTCGCGGATGGCTCGGCAAGCGTCCGGCCTGGCACGTCGGCGCTCATTCAGGCAGTTGCAGAGCGAGCTGCTCAGCGCCAAGAGCCAGCGATGTCGGCGCCGTCGCCCGAGCAGATGCCTCCCGGCAGCGGGCGCCGAGCGTCGCCGAAGCTGCGTTTGCTGGCCAGGCTCGATGGCAACGAGGTGGTCGTCGATACGCAATCGGCACCATCGGAAGCAGGGCAGGTCTTTGTTCGCGCGGTCGGAAGCCGTCGGACAGAGGCGGTGGAAGCCGCGCGGCTCACGCTGACTGGACTTGTTGCCGATTGAGCTCTGCTAGGCGGATGGGGCGCGCTACGCTCTGCTTGATCAGCTACCTGCGCCATTCGTCCCCAGAGCAGGCAGTTCTTGATGGATGTGCAGTTCGTACCGTCCGTTGATTCGGTAGATCGTCCGCGTTCCGCCGCCCGGCGTCGGCTCGTCCGTCACGTCGAATAATTCGGTCGCCAGCAGCACGCCCTTGAGCGTCGAGCAGCCGAATCGCTTGCGCAGGTCTGTCAGCTCCGCCGGAGCCTCGCGCGTGATCACGTTGGCCGCTGTCGCGAGCACCACCCAACCGTCTGCGCGCGGTGTGCGCGTTGCGATCTCGCCCAGCATCACGACAAGGCGGCTACACCTCAAGAAGCCCAGCTCAAACTGGTGCTGTCCCTCGGGCGATGCCCAGTACTCGGCAAGGTGCTTCTTTCCGACTTCCACCGAGCGCGCCCAGCCTTCCAGACGTTCCTTCAAGCGCATGGTCTCTTCCCGCTGCGCATCGAGGTACGCGAGTGCACTGTCAGCGTCACCACCGACGGCTGACTGCCAACGAGGCAGGAAGTGGTGGATCAAGTCGTTGCGCGCATCGACCAAGGCCCGCATCTCCAAGTCATGTCGATCAACGAACTCGGCGTCGGTCTCGATCGAGAACCGAAACCCCAGCCAGACCTCGTCGATCTCGGCTGGAGGGTCGTCCTCGGATGGAAGCCTCAGCACGTTGTCGACCAGCCTGCCGGCCAGTTCGCCCATGGTCTTCTTCTGAACGGTTGCCGCATGCTTCTCGAAGCGCGCCGAGAACTCGCTCGCCGGTCCTCTGAAGGCCGAGTGCGTATTCAGGTACTTGAGCAGGTACTCGACCTGCTGAAAGTTCACGACGTTTCGGCCGATTCGCCGCAGCACCTCGTCCGTTTCTGGTGTCCTGACATGCGCTCGGGGCGCAGCTTCATCGCTCACGTTCTTCTCTCCCTCGCCATGCCTCTCTGCCCGGCCGAAGCGTCAGAGCCCAGAGTTGTCAATCTGATTGACAACTTGGCTGCTGATCCACAGTGCGCCCATGCTGGATTCTCGGGCGAATCCAGCGGCTGAAGAGCCTCGGATCGAGCCAATACTGAATGCGTAGGTGAGTGCAGAGATAGGCGCGGTGGCGCCGGTGTCTGACACGCACGGCATGTCAGGAGGCTCGGGTATGGCACCCTCGTCACGTGATCGACTCAGCGTCGATTTGCACGGTCTGAAAGCCGCGCTCTTCGAGCG
>JBJXEJ010000060.1:0-2549 GCA_046154125.1 Rhizobacter sp.
GTGAGCGGGTTTCGCGTGAACTCCTGCTTGATGAAGCTGGTCAGCATCCCGGCCAGCCCTTCCGCCGTCTTGAGCATCACGTTGCCGACGAAACCGTCGCACACGACGATGTCGGTCGTGCCCTTGAAGACGTCGTTGCCCTCGACGTTGCCGTGGAAGTTCAGGTGGCCGCCAGCAGACGCGATACGCAGCAGCTCGCCGGCCTGCTTGATGACTTCATTGCCCTTGATGGCTTCTTCACCGATGTTGAGCAGGCCGACGGTCGGGTTCTCCTTGCCGTCAACCGCGGCCACCAGGGCGCTGCCCATCACGGCGAACTGCAGCAGATGCTCGGCAGTGCAATCGACGTTGGCGCCAAGGTCGAGCACGGTCGTGAAGCCGTCGCGCTGGTTCGGCAGCACCGCGGCGATCGCCGGCCGGTCGATGCCGTCGAGGGTCTTGAGCACGTAGCGCGACAGCGCCATCAGTGCGCCAGTGTTGCCGGCGCTGACGCAGGCCTGGGCGCGCGCCTGTCCTTCGGAATCGGGTTTGACAAGGTTGATCGCGACGCGCATCGACGAATCGCGCTTGCGCCGCAGGGCGGTTTCTACGGGATCGTCCATCGTGACGACTTCGCTCGCATGCACGATCGCGCATCGCTCCCACCCCGCCGCCGCCCCGAGCTGGGGCTGCGCGCCGACGAGCAGCAACTCGGCGTCCGGGTGCGCGGCGATGAAGGCGCGACACGCGGGCAGCGTGACCGACGGACCGTGGTCACCCCCCATGCAGTCAACGGAAAGCCGGATCACAGCGGGCCGGGACAGCACGCCACGGAAAGGGTCGGACCCGGGTCTGCCGATGCGAATCGGCTCAGGCGTCGGCCTTGGTCTTCAGGACCTTGCGGCCGCGATAGAAGCCCGTCGGGCTGATGTGATGGCGCAGGTGCGATTCGCCGGTGGTCGGCTCGATCGCTGTGCCCGGGTTGGTCAGCGCGTTGTGCGAACGGTGCATGCCACGCTTGGACGGGGACTTCTTGTTCTGTTGAACAGCCATGGGGTTTCTCCTGGGGGCCCACGCGTTTGTCCGGGGCCGACTCGACGACAGCATCGGCAGCCCGCGTGCGATCGGGGCGCTTCGTGCCGCGCAAAACCGCTGGATTCTAGCACTCAAACCCCGGCTGGCGATCCGCCCAGAGTCAGCTCGACCCGCGCCGCGGCTTGAGGGTGGCCAGGACCGCAAAAGGGTGTGCGGGCGCATCGGCATTCGCATCGCCGCCGTCCGCCGTCAGGGGTTGCGGGCAGGCGGCGTGTTTTGGCACGAGCGGCAAGGACAGCAGCAGTTCGTCCTCCACCAGCTCTTGCAGATCGAGCCTGCGGGTCAAGGCCAGGACGTCGTCTTCGCTGGTTTCGTCGAGTTCCGCCGCTGCTTGTTCGTCGACCACAAACAGAAAGCTTCGCTTCGCCTGCACGTCCAATCGCACCGGGTTCAGACAGCGCTGGCAGAGCAAGGCGATCGGGCACTGCGCCTGCAAATGCAGCCAGGTCTGCGGCGAACCGGCCCCGATCCTGCGCATCTCGCCACGCACCTGCCACGTCGCCGGCGTTGCGGCGTCGTCCGCACTGCGGCCCTCGGCCGCCTCGGTCAGGCGGACCAGCGCCGACAGCGGCCATTCACCGCCCATGGTGGCGGCGGCTTCGGCGAAGGCTTGTACGTCGAGCCGGCGGGGATCCGCAGAACGCTTGCTCATTGCGGCAGTTTACGGGGCACGCCGCACCGACCGCGACGCGAGGCACCGGCACGCGCGGCGCCCGATGGGACAATCCGCGCCAATGCCTGCCCCTCAAGCGTTGATCCTTGCATCAACTTCCCCGTACCGGCGTGAACTGCTTGCCAGGCTGCGCCTCACGTTTGACGTCGTATCGCCCGAGGTCGACGAGACCGCGTTCGCTAACGAAGCGCCATCCCAACTCGCGCTGCGCCTGGCCCGGGCCAAGGCGCGAGCGGTGCTGCAGCACCACCCCGATGCGGTGGTGATCGGCTCCGACCAGGTGGCCGAGCTCGACGGCGTGGCCATCGGCAAGCCCGGCACGCACGAACGCGCGGTCTTGCAGCTGCGCTCGATGAGCGGGCGCAGTGTGGTGTTCCAGACCGGCGTGTGCGTGGCGACGAGATCGTTCGAAGAAGCGGTTCTGGTTCCGGTGACGGTGCAGTTCCGGCAGCTGGACGATGCCGACATCGAGACCTACCTGCGCCTGGAACAACCCTACGACTGCGCCGGCAGCGCCAAGGTCGAAACGCTCGGCATCGCACTTCTCGACTCCTTGCACTCCGACGACCCGACCGCCCTGATCGGCCTGCCGCTGATCCAGACCTGCCGGCTGCTGCGTCGCGCGGGCCTCGATCCACTGAGTCCGCTTGCAACGCGCCCGTCGTGACCGCCCCACCCTCGCCCGGCACGCTCTACCTCGTGCCCAACGCCCTCGACACCGGAACTGCGGCGGTACGCCCGGACCTTGACGAGGTGCTTTCCATCGGCGTGATCCGCATCGCAGCGCGACTGGAATACTGGG
>JBJXEJ010000061.1:0-51567 GCA_046154125.1 Rhizobacter sp.
GGCTGCGGTCGGGGCCGCTGCCGCGCAGGCGCAGGCTGCAGGTCCAGGCCTTGCCGACGCGCACCAGACGCGCCCAGCTCCAGCCGAGCACCGCGAGCAGGTCCTGCGGCAGGTCGACACTGGCACCGGGGGCTGCCTCCAGTTCGATGTCGGCCGGTATTCCGGTGACTGCCGGCACCTTCATCGCCAGCGTCAGTCCTTCGAATCGGGCGGTTGCGCGCGTCAGCACCATCCGCGCCGCGGCGGCGCCCCCCTTCGTCGCGTCCAGCCGATGGCTCAGCGCGACGACGTACCCGGGACCGGACTGGAACTGGCGATGCAGCGGGATGGCTTCGATCCGCGCCAGCAGGTCGCCGGGGTCGGCGCCGTCGGACTGCAACGTGGCCTGCAGGCCGCAGGGCAGGGCGAGCGTGCGTGTCAGCCGGAAAGTGTCGCCGTCCTCGGGCTGTTCGAGCTGCAGACTTTCGATGAGCGTTGATGAAGCCACCGTGGGGGCCGCATGCTCGATCGGCTTGAACACCAGGCGCCGGGCCAGCCGGTCGCTCGCGGCCAGATCCAGATGGCGACCGTGCCGCGTGAACGGCCCGATCAGGGCGAGGATCTCGTGGTGTGTCAAAGGATGCATGGGCGTGCCCAACCTCAGCCGACTGACGGCGCCCGATTCTGCCAAAGCGTGCCGTGGCCCGTGATCTTGTGGGTGCTCGCCGACAGCGCATCGCGGTGCGATCCCACCTGACGGGCACCACGGCGGTTGCAGGATGACTCATCACAACGATGCTCATCGGAGAGGACCATGACCCCTTCCCCGCGCCCACCCATCGACGACCCCGATCCCTACGAGCCCGGCATTCCCCCGCTCGAACCGGACCAGGGTCCGATCTACCCGGTGATCCCGGACGACCCGGAACACGACCGCGTCGTCGATCCGGAAGACTGACCTGCCAACCACCAAGGATTCACCATGACCGAAAAAACCGCCACCGTGCACTGGGAGGGTCAAGGCAAGAACGGCCTGGGCCAGATCAGCACCGAGACAGGCGCCCTCAGGAGCTACCCCTACGGCTTTGCGAGCCGCTTCGAAGACGACCGTCGCGGCAGCAACCCCGAGGAACTGCTGGGGGCCGCGCATGCCGCCTGCTTCACCATGGCGTTCTCGTTTGCTTGTGCCAAGGCCGGCATCGCCACCACCTCGATCGACACGACGGCCCGCGTGCAGTTGGTGAAGCAGGGCGAGGGTTTCGTGATCAACCGCATCGCCTTGACGATGCAGGCCACCGTGCCGGGCTTGGACAGCGCCCAGTTCCAGGAGATCGCCGCGGCGGCCAAGCGCGAGTGCCCGCTTTCCAAGGCGCTGGCGAGCGTGCCCGAGATCACGCTGGATGCGGTGCTGCATGGCTGAGCGGCATCCCCTGCGGTTGAACGGCATCGACCTCCTGATGCGATGAAACCACCTCGACGGACTCCGCTGCTGCTGATCACCGGAGGCGCCGTGCTGCTCGCGCTGTCGGGATGCGCCGCCTGGCGCATCGCCGAATCGGCGGAGCTGGCGCGCCGCAGCGAGCCACTCCAACAGGCGCCCTCCGACGCGACAGTCACGCTGTTGATCGTCGGCGACAGCACGGCCGTGGGGACCGGGGCCAGCTCGGCCCAGCACAGCGTGGCGGGGCTGCTCGCGCACGACCATCCGAGGCTGCGCATCGACAACCGTGCCCGCGACGGCGCCAAGTTCTCCGATTTGCTGGATCAGCTCGGCACGCTGGGCCCAGGCGATCGTTACGACCTGGTGCTGGTGCAGGCCGGTGGCAACGACGTGATCCGTCTGCGCGACTTCGATGCGATGCGATCCGACATCGATCAGGTCACCGCGCGGGCGCGCGAACACAGTGAACGTGTGATCGTGATGCCTGCCGGCAACGTCGGCAACGCGCCGTTTTTCTTCCCGCCGCTGTCGTGGTGGATGACCCACCGCGCACGCGACCTGCATGGCTTGGTGCGAACTGCGGCAGCGCAGCACGGGGCTGTCTATGTGAACCTGTTCCATGAACGCGATGACGACCCCTTCGTGCGGCGGCCCGAGCTGAATGCCAGCGACGGTCTGCACCCGAGTGACGCGGGCTACCGCGTCTGGTTCGATCAGCTGATGGCACAGGCCGATCTGGCAGGCATATTGGTGGCGGCGCGCGGCCCCTGACACAGCCCGGCAAGGGCAGCCCGCCGTGCCGGTGGGCGCAGGGAGGCCCTATTTCGGCGGCTGGACCCGGCGCGCCGGGCGCGACACCTGGGGCGCGATGCCCTGCGTCCGCGCCTTCCAGACCTTGAACGCGTTGGGTGTCAGCTCTCGCTTGAGCAACTGCACCACCTGACCCGGCGACAGCCCATGGTTTCGCAGCACGGCAGCGAACGGTGGCCGGTCGTCCCACGCGGTGGCGATGACGCGCTGGATCTCTTCTGCGCTCAGGCGCGGGACGGGTTTTGCCATGGGACGGATTGTCAGTCAGAGCCCGATGGACAACTCATCTATCAGACGCACTTCGGCTCACCGCGCTCCATCTGTGCCACCGCCTGGCTGATCACTTCGGGTGTCATGTCGCGGATGTGCGTCGCCACCGACCCGTGGTGGCCGAACGGGTCAACCAGCCTGCCGTAGCGATCGCCCCAGAACATGTCGGCCACCGGCATCGCGAGGGTCGCCCCCCGCGGCGACGGCCTGCGCAACGGCCGCATCGACGTCGTCGACATGGTGATCTTGAGGCAACAACCAGAACCAGGGCCACGACGCACCAGCCCGCGGGTACTTGCGATCCAACGCATGCAGCAGCTCCACACCCGCCGTGCCCGCGGCCACGTCATCTGCCCGCCATGCCGCCCAGCTGCGCTGAAACCTCGTCGCAGCTCAGGACGACGGGCAGACGACGGCGCACCCGTGGCCGCTCGATCTGATGGACCCAGGGCAGGCTGATTTCCAACGTCTTGGTGCATCCAGGAACAGCAAGGCCGACAGCACCGGCTTTTGCGTCGCGCTCGCCACCTGCCGCTCATCCGCCAGCCAGGTCAGGAACGCCTCTACCTCGGCGCCGCCCATCTCGCGCAGTTGATCCAGCAGCCACACCGCAGCGCCCCTCGATGCTGATTCCGGTCCATGGCCGAACTCGACATGACTGGCCTCGCTGCGTGAAGCGAAAACCACCGTTGCACCGGCATCAGGTGGCTGGCAGACTGTGACTGATAGGTGCCGGATTTCGCACGAATTTGATGCTGTGCAAAAACAGTCAACCATCGAATCAGCTTTGACAGGCAATGCCTTAGTGTGTGCAGCGTGGGCCAAGTTAAGCGGCAGTCCGCCGAGTTAAGCAGTTGCGCGTGATGCATAAACTGGTAGTCAGGCGTCTTAACGGAGATCTCACTCATGTCAACGAATCTGAGTCAACTTCCCACTGACCTTCCCGCCCCGAAGGACGACGGAGCAGCCGACCATCTCAAAGGCAAAACGCTCCCCGAAGTGGTCTTGACTGCGACTGATGGCACAACGGTCAATCTCGGGAAGTTGGCCGGACGATACGTCCTCTACATATACCCAATGACAGGCAGGCCTGGGGTGCCGCTGCCAGATGGGTGGGATGGAATACCCGGAGCTCGTGGCTGCACACCTCAGTCCTGCGCATTCCGAGATCATCACGCAGAACTTTTAGCGCTGAATACATCGGTCTTCGGCGTGAGCGCTCAAGACACTGCCTATCAACAAGAAGTGCACGGCAGACTGCATCTTCCGTTTCAACTTCTGAGTGACGAGAACCTATCGCTAAAGCGTGCGTTGCAATTGCCTACCTTCACCGCAGCCGGAATGGAGCTCTACAAACGGGTAACGCTCATTGTGGAGGGTCCAATCATCACAAAGGTGTTCTATCCCGTTTTCCCCCCGGACAAGAGTGCCGACGAAGTGTTGAGCTGGCTGCGCAAAGACGCCTTGTATCTTCCCGAAGACCACAAGAGAGAGTGAAATCTGAGTTTCGTGGTCGGTGCGCCAAACCCGATATGCCTATGAGCAAGCAGCTCGCGGGTTAGCCCAAGGTCAACGCATCGGCCCGTTCCATTCAACCGTGTAGCCCGAACAGTTGTCGATCATGAACATGCATCAGCAAGGTGGGGTAGCGAACGGCGAAGTGAGGCTCAATGCTGGCATCGATGTGAGCAAGCTGCATCTCGATGTCTGCGTTGGGACCACGCAGAAACGCGTGGCAAACGACGCCGATGGATGGAGCGAGCTGACCGCGATACTTCTGGCTGCGCAGGTAGATCTTGTGGTGCTCGAGGCCACCGGCGGCTACGAGCGGGGGTTGGTGTGCGCGCTGCAGAGCGCCGGTGTTTGCGTGGCACGGGTCAATCCGCGACAGGCGAGGGACTTCGCCAAGTCAATGGGCGTGCTCGCCAAGACCGACCAGGTCGATGCGCGGGTTCTCAGGGACTTTGCGGACGTGCTGTCGCGTCATGCCGACCGGCCCAAGTTCGTCACTCCTATGCTGGACCAGGCTCGGCAGGTTCTGGCTGAGCTCATGACGCGCAGGCGCCAGCTGGTGGACATGCGAGTGGCCGAGCACAACCGACTCGAGCACGCAGGCCCCCGAGCGGCCAGAAGCATCACCAGTGTGCTCAAGCTGCTGGACAAGCAGATCGCAGCGGTCGATGCGCACATCGACGATCACATGGATCAGCACTTCAAGACGCAGCGGCAGTTGCTGGACACCGTCAAGGGCGTGGGGCCCGTGACGATCCTGACGCTGACGGCGGCGCTTCCAGAGCTTGGTCGACTGGGGCGCCGGCAGATAGCCAAGTTGGTGGGCGTCGCGCCGTTGGCCGATGACTCCGGTGGACGCAGCGGCAAGCGGCGAACTTGGGGAGGACGATCCGAGGTCCGCTCGGTGGTCTACATGGCCGCCATCGTGGCGATGCGGCACAACGAAGTCATTCGCACGTTCTACGAGCGCTTGGTTCAGGCCGGCAAGCCGAAGAAGGTTGCCATCGTCGCTTGCATGCGCAAGCTACTGACCATTCTGAATGCCATGCTGCGTGATCAGTCCATTTGGGCCGCGACTCGGCATCTCAAACCTTCAGAACAGACTTGACTTTGAAGACAGTTGCTAACCCTTCGCTCAGCTCAAACGTCAGTCGTCATCAGCACCTAACCGCGTTTCGAGAGTGGCGACATGGAACCAATCGACAAGCGATCCGATGCAAGAAGCATGTTCATAGCAGCAACCCCGGCGCAGGTCTTTGCCGCGATGACCGACCCGGCTCGGGTCGCTCGCTGGTGGGGACCAGATGGCTTCACGAGCACCATTCACCAGTTCGACTTCCAGCCAGGTGGCACCTGGCTACTCACCATGCATGGGCCAGACGGCAAGGACTACCCAAACGAGAGCCGATTCACGCGCGTGGTGTCTTCCGAACTCTTCGAGATCGAGCACCTTTCGGGCCATCACTTCATTCTGTCCATTGAGTTGAGGCCAGTTGAGCAAGGTACTCAGGTCCACTGGCGTCAAACCTTCGACACCGTCGAACACTACGAACAGATCTCCCAGTTCGTGTCAGGTGCCAATGAGCAGAACTTGCGGCGACTGGCTGCGGAAGTCGCGCGCTCGCAATATGCCGCCTAACCATTCCTTCAATCGGACAGTCAACGGGCTGCGTCGGTCGCCCGCCGCTTAAGTCAAAATGTTAGGCGTCGCCCCTCGCACCCCATGCTCAGCAGCAAGAAGCGTCTTCTTCGAATATCGGAATTGCTCGCGCTCGCTGGCAGTGCCGTGATGCTCTGGCAGGCGGTAAGAACCTTTCTGTCGCCACCGTCGGACTTTCCTGCCTTTCTGGCTGCATCGCTTTGTCTGGCCGGCCTCCTTTTCTCTCTCTTGCCGGTATGCATGCTTGGAGCTGAATACATTCGCACCGTGCGCAGGGCTACGACTCCCGAAGAAAGGTCGGATGGGTTGTCGTCATCCGAGATCGCGTTCCTCACTCGCTGGTCTCCTCGCGCATACAAGGTGGGGGCTTGGTTGGCGCTCTCGATACTGCTCGGAACCCTCGTCTACTTCGGTGGTGTGACCATCACGACGCACGAGGAACTTGAGCCCGCAAAGGTTCCGGCAGTCTTCCTGTACTTCTCAGTCTTCTACTTGATGTGTCTTCCTGTCCTCGGGTCCGCCACCCGAATGCCAGCCACGTATGCCGCGAACAGCGACGCCTCTCAAGAAACTCCCTGAAGGAAACCGAAGTTCAACAGTTCGCGTTACGAAGCAGGGTGGTTTCTTCGGCGCGATTTGCGGCAGCGGGCCGATTACTTCGCTAACCCCTCACTCAAGCCGAGCCCCGACGGGAAGACGCCAGGCCCGCCTTGGCTCGAACGTTGAGCGACGGCTTCCAAGCGAATCATGTCGCCTAGACCGATTTAATCCGCCGTCCGGAAGGTGAGTTCGCGCGCCCACTTGTGAGAGCGCCCTGCCTGCGAAGCGCCAGACATCGCTCGTGGCAGGCAACCACCATGCGTACTCTGTCTGCGACTGGCGGTCAGGATCACGGCATCGCCGCATGAAATGATGCGACATGCCACTCAGTCCCGAAGAGCTGCAGCACATCGCCGCACGCACCCTGGCGCACTACGAACAGCACGCCCGGAGCTACTGGGAAGGCACGCGCGACCACGACGTCAGCCAGAACATTACGGCGCTGCTCCAGCACATTGCCGGGCCGCCGCCCTTCGACCTGCTGGACTTCGGTTGCGGACCCGGACGCGACCTGCGAACCTTCAAGACGCTGGGCCACCGCGCCGACGGCCTGGAAGGCGCGCCCAGCGCCGCGGCGCATGCTCGCGCCTACAGCGGCTGCGAGGTGATGGAGCAAAGTTTCCTGCAACTCGATCTGCCCTTGCAGCGCTACGACGGTGTGTTCGCCAATGCCGTGCTGTTCCATGTGCCCCGCCAGGTGCTGCCGCAGGTGCTGCGACAACTGCAGGCCTGCCTGCGACCGGGGGGCGTGCTGTTCAGCTCCAACCCGCGCGGCGAGGGCCAGGAGGGCTGGAACGGTGAGCGCTACGGCGTCTTTCACGACTGGCCGACTTGGCGGGCCCTGATGATGGACGCCGGTTTCGACGAGTTGGACCACTTCTACCGCCCGACGGGCCTTCCGCTGGAGCAACAACCCTGGCTGGCGAGCGTGTGGCGCAAGCGCTGAGCGCTGGCTCCACGGCACTGCGAACCTGGTGATCGTGCCGCTGGAGTGCGTGCAACCAGTGGCTGCGCTGCTGTGGCAACCGCAGGAGCACCAGCCAACAAAGCTGCTCTGCGGCTTTCAATCTCGACGGTCGGTTGCCCGCTTTGGATCGAGAGTGCCAGCTGGCGTCCACAGGCGGCGGTCGTTCGGGCGTTCGGAAAACGCGGTCGCGGCGGGAGCATCAGCGGCATTCTTGATACCGTCCACCGCACAAGACAAGTCTCTGGCGCGTGCATTCGCAACCGGTTCTGCGGTTGCGCTCTGTCAGAGCAAGAATCAAGCAGGACTCTAGGTTTTTCACACCGCCTCGCTGCCTTGTTGCCGGGTAGCGATGGATGCTTCAGACTGATCCCGGGCGGTTGGGCGCAGTCATCCAGACGACGGCTGCTGTCGTGAGATGCCATTCGTTGTCAGTCCGGGCCACCGTCCGCTTTACTTTGGAACTTGCCCTTCACTGCGGCAGGGCCGACGGGTACCTCAACCACTTGGCGACGACGTCCTGCCAATGATTGCTCCCGCTTGCCCTGCTGGTCGTTTGCTGTGCACGCCGCGGTTGCGTGCCGGAACGGGGATGCGCGCCCGTCAGTTGGCCGCACATCCCCGGCCTCGACGAGCCTCTGCACTCCATTTGCGCAGACTTCAGATCGCCGGGCTCCATGCCCGTGCGTGGGTGCGTGTGCCCGATCGGTAAACGCGCATCCTGCCACTGAAGGAATGCCTCGTGGACGGCATGACATCCGAGCGTGCGCTCACTGAACTGGACCATGTCCGCCTTCTGAATCTGTTGCGCCGCGACGTGCGCCCCGCGCAGCCGCTGCGCTGCACGTCACGGACGCGGCGACGACGGGCCCGGTAGTTCGGCTTCTCCGGCATAACCGTGTTTTCTCTGAGTGACCCCGAACCGCGGGTCGGCCTAGCATTCCCGCCGGTCGGTCATCAACGGGAGAGTGAAATGGAATTTCCGTTTTCCGGCGGCTGCTCGTGCGGCGCAATACGTTATGAATGCTCGGCAAAGCCTCTGTTCTCGTGGAACTGCCATTGCCGCGATTGCCAGCGCGCGAGTGGCAGCGGGTACTGCCCAGTGATGTATGTTCCCAAAACCGCGCTCAACATCACCGGTCCCGCCGCGACTTACGCGTCGCTTCATGCGGAAAGCGGGCGCTCGGTCAGCCGTGGCATCTGCGCCCACTGCGGATCGAATCTATTCATCCTGGCCGATCTGGTACCCGACATGCAGGGCCTGTGGGCGGGAAGCCTTGATGACCCGAACATCTTCAAGCCGCAGATCAATGTATGGACACGCAGCGCGCCAGCCTGGAGCCGGATCGACCCGGACCTGAAACGCGTCGACGTGGCGCCGAACGAGGAGCAGTTCCGCGCCTTGCTGGACGAGGCGCTCAGAGCCTAGGGTGATGTTGAACTGATGGTGCCAACGGTGTGCTCGCCGTCAAAACGCCGGAAAACATTTGGCCAGCTCTCGGCCACAAGCGGTCAGTCGTCCAGATGGCCCCAAGCGGACCTGCAGACAGACATGCCCATGGCCTGCGGTGGCTCGGATACGCGCACGGCCATCGCGGCCGGTCACGCCGGCCCGATTCCAGGGCCATGACTCCATGGAGAGTGGCCGCGGCCGTCAGTGCGCGCCGTGCACATGCCGTCGTCGGGGCGCCGGCGCGGGACTGGCGGCCGCCGCGCGATCGAGTCCATCGAGGATGCCGCAGTCGGCCACTGCATGCGGCGACAGGCAGCGCGACCGCAGTGCCTTGAGCTCCTTCTCCAATGCACGCAACTCGCGGATGCGCTTCGCCACATGGCCGATGTGCTCGTCCAGCAACAGGTTGATATCCCCACAGTCCTGCGCCGGCGACTCGCGCAGCTGGATCAGCGCGCGGATCTCGTCGAGCGTCATGTCGAGGCTCCGGCACTGCCGGATGAAGGCCAGGCGCTCGACGTGGGCGGGCAGGTACAGACGGTAATTGTTCTGCGCACGTGCGGGTGACGGCAGGACGCCTTCCCGCTCATAGAAGCGGATGGTCTCGACGGGGGTGCCGGTGACTTCGGCCAGTGCTCCGATCTTCATGCGCGGTCCTCCAACAGCCTTTGAGCCCCTGTCGGCTCGTGGTGCTTGACTCTAATGCCGCTACAGGGTTTTCAATCCCACCCAGGTCAACTGCACACTGAAGATGAAGAACTCCCATTCCGACCACGAGCACGTGCCGGTTCCCCCCGGAGACCTTTGTGGCCATGGCTGCCGGCACGATGCTCCGTCGGCGTCGTCCGCCGTGCCGATCGGCGGAACGAGCTATCGCATCGCCACCATGGACTGTGCTGCAGAGGAGGCCGAGATCCGGCGTGCCGTCGACCGCCTTCCAGGTGTGCGCGGCCTGCGCTTCCAGCTCGGCCAGCGGCTGCTGACGATCGATGCCGATGAGCCGGCCGTCGCTCCCGCGCTCGCGGCCATCCGCAAGGCAGGATTCGATCCGCGGCCTGTCGCCGTGGCCAGTTCGGTGACGCAGCGCTCGGCCAACGACGGGCACGATCACGACATCTCGCAAGGCCAGTTGCCCAAGTTGGCGGCTGCGCTGCTCCTGGCCCTTGCCGCCGAGGGCCTCGGCTATTTCGCGCCGCAGACCATGCCTTGGCGCGTCGCCGGTCTCGCCATCGCGGCTGCAGCGATCTGGCTTGCGGGATTCGATGTCTACAAGAAGGGCCTCACGGCCCTGCGGCACGGGCGCCTGAACATCAACGCGCTGATGACCGTCGCCGTGACGGGCGCGTTCGCGATCGGACAGTGGCCGGAAGCCGCGATGGTGATGGCGCTGTACGCGATCGCCGAGGCCATCGAGGCGCGGGCGGTGGACCGCGCACGCAACGCCATCCAGAGCCTGCTGGCAATGGCGCCCGAGCAGGCGTCGGTGCGACAGGCCGACCGCAGCTGGGCCGACGTTCCGGTGGCTGACGTGACGGTCGGTGCGACGCTTCGCGTGAAGCCCGGGGAGCGGGTGCCGATGGATGGGGTCGTGCGCTCGGGACAAACGAGTATCAATCAGGCGCCGGTCACCGGCGAGAGCATCCCGGTCGACAAGGCCGTGGGCGATCCGGTCTTCGCGGGCACGATCAACGCGTCCGGCACCTTCGAACTGGAGGTGAGGGCGCTGGCTTCGAACTCGACACTGGCGCGGATCATCCACGCCGTCGAGCAAGCGCAGGCGACCCGGGCGCCGACACAAGGCTTCGTCGACCGATTCGCCGCGGCCTACACGCCAGCCGTCTTCCTGATGGCGCTGGTGGTTGCGCTGTCGGGCCCGTGGTTGCTCGGATGGACTTGGCTGCAAGCGTTCTACAAGGCCCTCGTGCTGCTGGTCATTGCCTGCCCCTGCGCGCTGGTGATCTCGACGCCGGTCACGATCGTCAGCGGCCTGGCCGCGGCTGCGCGGCGCGGCATCCTGATCAAGGGCGGCATCTACCTCGAAGAGGCCCGCAAGCTCAAGGCCATCGCGCTGGACAAGACCGGCACGATCACCGAGGGCAAGCCGCGTCTGGTGGACTGGTCCGTGGTGGACGGCTCGACCGATGCCGCCACGGCGGAGCACCTCGCCGCGGTGCTGGCCGGGCACTCGGACCACCCGGTGTCGCGTGCGATCGCCGCGGGCCTCAAACCGAACAGCATCGAGGCGCACAACTTCACGGCACTGGCCGGGCGCGGCGTGCAGGCCGAGGTGAACGGAGTGGTCTACGCGCTCGGCAACCACCGGCTCATCGAGGAACGCAATCAGTGCTCGTCGGACCTCGAGGCTCGGCTCAGGAAGCACGAGGAAGCCGGTCGCACGGTCACCTTGCTGGCAACGCCTGAGCGCGTCATCGCGCTCTTCGCCGTCGCCGACACGATCAAGCCCTCGTCGCGCGAAGCGGTCGCCTCGCTTCGGGCACTCGGCATCACGCCGGTGATGCTGACCGGTGACAACCAGGCGACAGCCACCGCGGTGGCCCGCGAGGCCGGGATCGATCAGGCGCATGGCAACCTGCTGCCTGAGGACAAGCTGGAGGCCATCAGGACGCTGCAGCGTGAATGGGGTCCGACTGCGATGATCGGCGACGGCATCAACGACGCGCCCGCACTGGCCCAGGCCGACATCGGCATGGCGATGGGCGCGGCGGGCACCGACACCGCGATGGAAGCCGCCGATGTCGTCGTGATGAACGACGACCTGCGCCGCATCGCCGAGACGGTGGTGCTGTCACGGGCCACGCACGCGGTGCTGTGGCAGAACATCGCGCTGGCGCTTGGCATCAAGGCAGTGTTCCTGGTGCTTGCGGTGTTCGGAAACGCCAGCATGTGGATGGCGGTTTTCGCCGACATGGGTGCGAGCCTGCTGGTCGTCTTCAACGGCCTGCGGCTGCTGCGGGCGAGTTCTTCCTGAGCTGTGCGGAAGGTGCTGTCGAGTGTCCGCTGCCCCAACTGCGCTGCTTCCGATTTTGGGTCGACAGTGACGCATCGAGCCACTGGCAAGCGGTCCGTCGATTCGCCGAGTGGTCCTCATCCCGCGAATGACCGCAGCTACTCCGATACCGGTCGTTGCTGGATGCCGGACAACTTTCCGTCTAACGACGGCAAAGCGACTGAGAACGGGTTCAGCGATTCCGGCGGTGATCGCCCGCAACCGCTGCAAGGCAGCTGCCCGGACCTCGATGGCTGCTTCAGACTGAGGGCTGACGGTCAGCCTCGGCAGGTGAGCGACGGCCGCGACCGGAACCGGTCTTTGGCGGGGCCGCGGGTCGGATGACCGCTGAACCTGCATGACCGGTCACTCAAGCATCGCAGTCTGCATGACGGCCCACGAATGGCTCCTTCTGCCTGAGACGACCGGTCGACCTCGACCCGTTGCAGTCACGCGGAGATTGATATCGCGGCCCTGACGTACGGCAGCCCGCCGGGCGTCGGCCCCTGGGTCGAACTGACGGTCGGCGACAGCGGCCGCGGCATCCCTTCGCCGGTGATTCAGCGCATGTTCGAGCCCTTCTTCACGTCCAAGGAGGTCGGCCGCGGCAGCGGCATGGGGCTGGCGATGGTGCACGGCATCGTGCATGACCACCACAGCCACGTGCTCGTCGAGACCGGCTGCGCCGGCACCACCTTCCGCGTGCTGCTGCCGGCAGTGGCCGCGGCGGCGGATGCTGCCACGGATGCAGCGACGCAGGGCGCGGCCGCGGCTGACCGGTCTGGCGCTGACGCAGCGCCTGCGCCGCCGTCACCCCGACCTGCCGGTGCTGCTGTGCTCCGGCAATGCCGAGACGGTGCCGCCCGACGCGCTGCGGCGCCTGAACATACAGGCGCTGCTGCACAAGCCGATCGACGCGCGGCGGCTGCGCGAGCTGATGCCGCAGTGCCTGGCCGTGCCGCGGTCCTGACAGGCCGGCGTCCGATCGTCAACACCTAAGCCGTAGCTCAACAAGACCGGCGACGGCCGGCAGAATGGGGCATGACCCGCAGCGTCAGCGTGTTGATCGTCGACTACGTCCCTTGCGTGCGCGAGTTCTTGCGCGAAAACACGCAGGGCCACGGCTGCGGCGGCCGCGGCCGTTCGCCAGCGCATAGGACGCTGCGAACTCGACCTGCAGTCGCGCCGGATGTTCGAGTCCGGCGGCCCCGCGGGCACCGTCACGGCGATGGAATTCGAGCTGTTGCGGGTCTTCCTGGCCAACGCAAACCAGGCCCGGTCGCGCGACCAGTTGTTGATGCACACGCGCAACCGCGAGCGGGAACCCTTCGACCGCTCGATCGACCTCCGCATCGGCCGGCTGCGGCGCAAGGTCGCGCCCGAGCCCGACGGCGAGCCGCGCTGCGTACGCGCGGTGCGCAACGTCGCCTGCACGTTCGTGCCGGCGAATCGAACCGGCAACCGTCCAGGGCCCTGCATTCCACCGCTGACAGGAGATGAGGATGAAGAAACCATTGACCCGCTTTCATCTGCACCGCGCCGCCGCCGTGGCCGCCCTGGCGTTCGGGTGCACCGCGGTGCAGGCCGACGTCGTGACATCGGCCAGCATCGCCGGCGACCCAGCGGCGTTATTGAACAGCTCCGACTCGATAGGCACCTTCACGTTCGCGCCGCCGCCGGCCGTCGTCACCAGTGCCAGTGTCAGCCTGGGCAGCTACGACGTGCTCTTCGAGAACACGGCGTCCTTCTTCCTCGACGGCGTGCTGCTGGGAACGCTGGGCTTCGGGTTCGGCCAGTCGGCGACCTTCGCGGTGACCGACTTCTCGATCTTCAGCGACGGCTCGGCAGAGCTCAGCTTTGAGGCCACCGACTTCGCCTCCGGCTGTCCCTGCGTGATACCCAACGGCGCTGCGCTGCTCGAGATCCGTTCGGCCGACGCGACGCCGGTGCCCGAGCCGACCAGCCTGCCGCTGGTGCTGGCCGGACTGGCCGCCGCCTGCGCTGCTGACGCACGGCGATACAGGCGCCCACGAAGCTGCAGCTCCCTCTCCCGACGACGGACCGCACTATGACCTGGCTGTTCTCACCACGCCTGCGGCCACTGGTCCTGCTGGCCGGCGTGGCCAGCCTGCTGCTGAACCTGGCGATGCTGGTGCCGGCGCTGTACATGACGCAGGTCTTCGACCGCGTCTTCGCCAGCCGCAGCGTCGAGACGCTGGCGATGTTGTCGATGCTGGCGGCGTTTGCATTGGCGCTGATGTACGCGATGGACACCTTGCGCGCCCGCGCGCTGGCGGCTGCCGGCCGCGCGCTGGAGGAGCGCCTGGCTCCCGCCGCGTTGGTCGACGTGCTGCGCGACGCGGTGCGCCCCGGCTCGCGTGTGGACACCACGTTGCTGCGCGATGTCGCGCAGTTGCGCGCCTACCTCGCCGGACCGGCGATGCAGTCGCTGATGGACGCGCCGTGGCTGCCGGTGTATCTGCTCGTCATCACGCTGATGCACCCGGTGCTCGGCGCGGTCGCGCTGCTTGGCTCGGTGGTGCTGGCTGCGCTCGGCGTGCTGACCGAGCGGCTGACGCGGGCGCCGCAGGACGCATTGGTCAGGCAGACTCGCGGCGCCGGCCGCCGCGCCGAAGCGCTGGCGCGCCACGCCGAAGTCATCTGCGGCATGGGCATGGAAGCCGCTGCCGTGGCCTCTTGGGCGCACGAACATGCTGCGGTGATGGAACTGCAGGCCGCGCTGGCCGCGCGCTCGGTGCGGCTGGCGGCGCTGGCGCGGGTGCTGCGCCAGGGCCTGCAGGTGCTGATGCTGGGCGTCGGCGCGTGGCTCGTCATCGCTGCCGGCGCCTCGCCCGGCGTGATGGTTGCGACGACCATCCTGCTCGGTCGCGCGCTGCAGCCGCTGGAGTTGCTGATCAGCGGCTGGAAGCAGCAGCTGCAGGCGCGCGGCGCGTGGCAGCGGCTGAACCAGCGACGGCTGTCGCAGGCGGGTGCCAGGACGCCGGAAGGCGCGCACGGCAGCGCACATGCCGGCTCGCCGCCGCCGTTGCCTCTACCGCCGCCGCAGGGCCGGCTGCAGGTCGAGCGCGTCGTCTTCGGCCATGACGCCAGCCGCCCGGCGCTGATCAAGGGCGCGCAGTTCGCACTCGAAGCCGGGGAGAGCCTGGGCTTGGTCGGCGAGAGCGCGTCGGGCAAGACCACGCTGGTGCGGCTGATGCTGGGCATCTGGCGGCCGCAGTCGGGCACGGTGCGGCTGGACGGCGCCGACATTGCGCAGTGGGACCGCAACGCGCTCGGCGCGCACCTGGGCTACCTGCCGCAGGACGTCGAGCTCTTCGGCGGCAGCGTCGCCGAGAACATCGCGCGGCTGGGCCCGGTCGACGGCGAGCGCGTCGTCGAGGCGGCGCAGCTGGCGCAGGCGCACGAGATGATCCTGCGTTTGCCACAGGGCTACGACACGCCCATCGGCGACGGCGGCTCGCGGCTGTCGGGCGGGCAGCGCCAGCGCATCGCGCTGGCCCGCGCGCTGTACGGCAACCCCAAGCTGGTGGTGCTCGACGAACCCAACGCCAACCTCGATGCGGCCGGCGACGAGGCCCTGCGCGCCGCGCTGCAGACCTTGAAGGCGCGCGGCACGACGGTCGTCGTCGTCGGGCACCGGCCGGCGTTGATGTCGTGCCTGGACAAGATCGCGGTGCTGAAGGACGGCGCGGTCGTGGCCTTCGACGCCAGCGCGGCGTTGCTGCCGCAGCTGGTGCCCGGTGCACGGCAGGTGCGACGCGTGGTCGCGGCCGCCGAGGTTACGGCGCCGGCTGCCGAACCTGCCGCTGCTGCCTTCGCCGCCCCCGTCACCGCCCCCGCCGGCTTGCACGCCGCCGGCTTGCACGCCGCCGTATGAAGGCCGCCGCCCCCCACAGCATGGCGGCCCTGCTGGACGCCGAAGATGCCGACGGCAAGGGCGACGTCAACGGCACGCGCGCCACGTGGCGCCGACTGGCGGGACAGGGGCTGCTGCCCGTCGCGCTGATCGCAGCGGCCGTCGCGGCCTGGTCCGCGGCCGCACCCTTGGCCGGCGCGGTGGTGGCGCCGGCGCAGGTCAAGGTCGAGCTGAACCGCAAGACCGTACAGCACCAGGAAGGCGGCATCGTCCGCGAGATACGCGTGCGCGAAGGCCAGCGCGTGCGCGCCGGCGACGCGCTGCTGGTCGTCGGCGACCTGCGCACCGACGCCGAACTGGCGCTGCACCAGGACGCACTGCGCGCCGCGCAGGCCCGGCTGGCGCGGGCCGGCGCCGAGGCCGCGTTCGAGGCGGCAATGATCCTGCCGCCCGCCCTGCAGCAGCAGCAGGCCGCCGAGCACGTCGCCCGCGAGCGCGCCCTCTTTTCAGCGCACCGCCGCTCTCTCGACGAGCAGGTCGCGGCTCTGCAGGAACAGGTGCTGCAGGGCCAGGAGCAGGCCGCGGCGCTGGTGGCTCGGCTGAAGGCGGCCGACGACTCGGCGCAGCTCGCGGCCAGCGAACTGCAGATGAACGAGCAGCTCGTCAAGGAAGGCTTCATCAACCGCACGCGCATGCTCGCGCTGCAGCGCAACGAGGCCGACTACCGCGCCCGCGTGGCCGAGTTCCGCGGCGAGCTCGCCGCCGTGCGCCAACGCAGCGGCGAGCTGGGTTCGCGCATTGCACAGCTGCGCAACCAGTACCAGGGCCAGGCCGCCGACGAGCTGAAGGAAGCGTCGGGGCGCATCCGCGAGGTCGAGCAGAAGCTGCTGCCCTCGAGCGACCAGGCCGAGCGGCAGCTGGTGCGCTCGCCGGTCGACGGCATGGTCATGACACTGCGCGTCGCGGCGGTGGGAGAAGCGGTCGCGCCGCGCGCGCCGCTGCTCGACGTGGTGCCCGATCAGGAACGCCTGGTCGTGGAGGCACGCGTGCGGCCCGAGGACATCGAGCACGTGAAGAAGGGCGGCGCGGCCGAGGTCCGCTTGCTCGGCTTCGACGCCGTGGCGATGCGGCCGCTGCCGGCGCGCGTGACCTTCGTCGCGCCCGACCGCGTCAGTGCGCCCGACGGCCACAGTGCGTGGTTCGACACCACCGTCGAGGTCGACGCCGCAGCCCTGCGCGCGCGGCCCGAACTGCGCCTGCAGGCTGGCATGCCGGCCGAGCTGTACGTGACGACGGCCGAGCGCACGACGCTGCAGTACCTGGTCAAGCCGCTGGGCCTGTTCGCCAGCCGCGCCCTGCGCGAGCCTTGAGCCGAGTCCCCGTTCCAACCCCGCAACCACAGCGAGAGACCACCATGGCGATCACCGCGACCTTTTCCCCGGGCACCGGCATCCTGACCGAAATCGGCGACGCGCTCGACAACAACATGCTGATCAGCCGCGACGCGGCCGGCCGGATCCTGCTCAACGGCGGGGCGGTGGCCGTGGTTGGCGGCACGCCGACGGTGGTCAATACCGCGCAGATCCAGTCCTTCGGGCTGGGCGGCAACGACGTCATCACGCTGGACGAGACCAACGGCGCGTTGCCGATGGCCCAGCTCTTCGGCGGCGCCGGCAACGACATCCTGACCGGCGGATCGGGCAACGACCTGCTGTTCGGCCAGGGCGACAACGACACGCTGTTCGGCCGGGGCGGCGCCGACCTGCTGTTCGGCGGCGTGGGCAACGACGTGCTGACCGGTGGCGCCGGTGACGACCAGATGTTCGGTGAGGGTGGCAACGACCGCATGGTCTGGAACCCGGGCGACGGCACCGACCTCATGGAGGGCGGCGCCGACGTTGACACCGCGGAGGTGAACGGCGGCAACGGCAGCGAGACCTTCACGATCACGGCCAACGGCGCGCGCGTGCGCTTCGACCGCGTCAGCCCGGCGCCGTTCTCGCTCGACATCGGCACCACCGAGAACCTGGTGCTCAACGCCAACGGCGGCGACGACGACATCAGCGCCTCGAACGGTCTGTCGGCGTTGATCAGCCTGGCGATAGACGGCGGCGCCGGCAACGACCGCATCTCGGGCGGCGACGGCAACGACCTGCTGAGCGGCGGCGACGGCAACGACTTCATCGACGGCCAGCGGGGCAACGACACCGTGCTGCTGGGTGCCGGCAACGACGTCTTCCAATGGGACCCGGGCGACGGCAGCGACATCGTCGAAGGCCAGGCCGGCACCGACACGATGGTCTTCAACGGCGCCAACATCAACGAGGTCTACGACGTCTCGGCCAACGGCGGCCGCGTGCGCTTCACGCGCAACGTCGCCAACATCACGATGGACCTCAACGACGTCGAGCGCATTGAATTGAATGCGCTGGGCGGCGCCGACACGCTCACCGTCAACGACCTGACCGGTACCCGCGTCAGCGAGGTCGCGGTCAACCTGGCCGGCGCAGGCGGCTCCACCGGCGATGGCGCCGCCGACACCGTCGTCGCCAACGCCACCGCCGGCTCCAACCTGATCCGCGTGACCGGCAGCGGCACCAGCGTCAGCGTCAGCGGCCTGCCCGCCGCGCTGTCCATCACCAACAGCGAAGTCGCCAACGACACGCTGGTCGTCAATGCACTGGGCGGCAACGACTTCATCGACGCCTCGGCGCTGGTCGCCGGCATCGCGAAGCTGACGCTGGACCTCGGCGACGCCAACGACACCGGCTTCGGCAGCCGCGGCGACGACGTGCTGCTGGGCGGCAACGGCAACGACCTGATCGATGGCAACGGGGGCACCGACTTGGCGCTGCTGGGCAGCGGCGACGACATCTTCAAGTGGGACCCGGGCGACGGCAGCGACATCGTCGAAGGCCAGGCCGGCACCGACACGTTGCAGTTCAACGGCGCCAACATCAACGAGAACATCGATATCGCGGCCAATGGCAGCCGGCTGCGCTTCACGCGCGACGTCGCCAACATCGTGATGGACCTCAACGACGTCGAGCGCATCACCTTCAAGGCGCTGGGCGGCGCCGACAACGTGGTCGTCGGCGACGTCGCCGGTACCGGCGCGACGCTGGTCGCCATCGACCTGGGCAGTTCCACCGGCACGGGCGACGGCCAGGCCGACCGGGTCAGCGTCAACGCCAGCACGGGTGCCGACGCCATCATCGTCAAGGGCCAGGCCGGCAACGCCACGGTGACCGGGCTGGCCGCGACCACGAGCATCGCGCATGCCGAGGCGATCGACACCCTTGTCGTCAACGGGCTCGGCGGCGACGACGTGATCGACGCCAGTGCGCTGGCAGCCGGCACCGTGGCGCTGCAACTTCAGGG
Source organism: Rhizobacter sp. (assembly GCA_046154125.1). Taxonomy (GTDB): domain Bacteria; phylum Pseudomonadota; class Gammaproteobacteria; order Burkholderiales; family Burkholderiaceae_C; genus PBB1. Next base: position 18,955 of record JBJXEJ010000061.1, read on the forward strand.
CGGCCTGGGCAACGACCTGATGATCGGCAGCGCCGGCGGCGACCTCATCGTTGGTGGTGACGGCGACGACGTCGCGTTGATGGGCGGGGGCGACGACACATTCGTCTGGAACCCGGGCGACGACAACGACACGCTGGAAGGCCAGGCCGGCAGCGACACGATGCTGTTCAACGGCGCGAACATCAACGAGACCATTGACATCGCGGCCAGCGGCGGCCGCGTCCGCTTCACGCGCAATGTCGCCAACATCACAATGGACCTCAACGATGTCGAGCAGATCGACTTCAAGGCGCTCGGCGGTGCCGACAACATCACCGTCAACGACCTGGCCGGCACCGATGTCGCGCGCCTCGGCATCGACCTGGCGGCAGCAGGCGGCGGCGGCGACGGCGCCGCCGACACCGTCGTCATCAATGGCAGCGCCGGCGCCGATGCCATCGTCGTCAACGTCAACGGTTCGACGGTGACCGTCAGCGGGCTCGCCGCGGAGGTCGTGATCAGCAACTTCGAGGCCGGCATCGACCACCTCGTGATCAACTCGCTCGCCGGCGACGACGTGATCGACGCGACGGCGCTGCCGGGCGGCATGGGCATCGCCGTCGACGGCGGAAGCGGCGACGACCTGCTGCTGGGTGGCGCGGGCGACGACGTGCTCGACGGCGGGCCCGGCGACGACGTGCTGATCGGCGGCCCGGGCAACGACGTGCTGATCAACGGCGAGGTGATGGTCCAGCTCGTCGGCGGGCTGACCGGGCTGCTGCTCTAGTCCTGCTCGCCGCCAATGCGCGGGAGCCGGCTGCGCGATGCCGGCGACGCTGCCACCTGCCGGGGGCCACGGTTAGCTTTCGCCTCCTGCGAAATTTGCCCGCGACCCACCGGACCCTCCCGACCACCGCAACCCTCTACCGCCCAGCGGGATGGTCGCCACGGACTTAGCGCGGTTCTTGGGCGTGTCCGGTAAGCCCATGAACTGCTCGAGCAGGCCGGTCCCGCCGATCAACGGGCAGATCGCGTTGACGCGGACGTAGTCCGGCCCCGGATCGACCGCCATCGACTTGGACAGCCGGCTGACCGCGCCCTTCGATCTGTTGTCCCCTGTTGAATGTAAGGTGCCAGGCCAGGCAGCCAGGGCACCAAAGCCGCGCAAAAAGGGACAGCCGGCGCTTGGCCGTCTGTTCAGTGTCGTGCACAGGACCGCCCGGGCCGCGTTCTCGTGTCAGCTCCGCTGCAGGCCGCGCAATACCAAGCCACCGTCTGCCTGATCCGGGCGTTGGGCGGCTGGGGTGGCAGGCTGTGACGCTTTCGCTACCTCCCGCGGAGGTATCAGGATATGCGCCGAGCGCAAGGTGCATGCAATGCAAGTTGCAGACTGTGGCCCTTGCGCGGCTGCCAAGATGAGCTTCTCTCATGCGGCCGTTCGCGGCTGTCGGCTCATGGCCGGGAATGCCTGTTCGCGGCCGCGCCAGGAAGCTGACGCCTGCATGAGAGCCGAGTTGAACGGCTGCTCCTTCGGGGCACCGCCGGCCTGAGTCGACCTCTTGGAGTCGCTCACATTGATGATCTCGCAGCCCGAGAGCTGCACGTCAGCAAATTGCATTGCGCCCAGCCAGTCAATCTCTGCACGCGAACAACCGACACACAAGGGCGAAGAAATAACCGACCCGATTGCTCCGGAGATGGAATCAAGTTGCAGCCTCGCCGACATGACCCAAACTTCCGATAAGCGTCCCTTCGCGGCCGATGGCCCGCCAGGATTTCCTCGTCCAGCATTGGAAGTAGCTGAGGCTCGTGATCTCGTGGCAGTTGACAGGGCGCAGCCGATCGGGGCAAATGATCTGCGCGGACTCGTACCCATCGTCGTCTGATCATGTCGCCCGGATCGTTGGCCGGTCAGCCATTCAGCAGCCGCTGGACCAAAGGGTGCTGTACCTTTCGATGTGCCGCGAAGGCAGAGAATCGCGTCCTCGACGCCCGCGCAGGTTCCTATGAGTTTGACGCCGTAACCCTCGATCAAGTCTTCGTGAACAAGACTCACAGCGCGGAACACGCCCATGCCCCCGGCGTCAAAGGTCTTCAAGAGCGCGGTGTCCTCGAACTCGACCACGGTGTTGAGTCGCACGCCCTGATGCTCGAACCATTGATCCAGCAGGCCGCGTGCCGCGGCGTGCGTAGTCGGCAAGAGAACAGGGACCTTGGCCAGAGACCGCGGGAACCCCCGTTTGGCGGCGGGCATCGGTCTGCTGGGCACGGCTCGGCCGGTGGCGCTGGCAGCCACCGCCTGGTCATCGATGGACGCCGTCGTTCTTCGCATGATCGGCAACCGAACTTCGTGAGGAGACAAAGATGGTCAAACGCGCGATCGACACCACCGAAAAGCTATTCCTGCTGCTGATCGCGGGGTTCACCGTGGTCGCGATGGGGCAGGAGATCCTGCTGCTGGTCGAGAACAGAAGGGTCGAGTTGAAGGACCTGCTGCTGATGTTCATCTATGCCGAGGTGCTGGGAATGCTGGCGGCGTTCTACAGCCGGCAGCGCAACGTCATCCTGCTGCCACTCTTCATCGCCATGACGGCGCTAAGCCGACTGATCATCCTGCAGGGCAAGGAAACCGACGCGGTCGTGCTGCTATACGAGAGTGGCGCCATTCTGCTGATTGCCCTGGCTTGCGGAATCATCAGTCGGCTGCGCAGTGCCGATTGATCCCGCCACCGCACGCGGCGGGTCAATTGGACGCCGAAGAACCTCAAAGAAGTACAAGGGCGCAAGCCCTTGCGTGAAGGACCGCGGTCCGAAACTGGTGGACGTCAGCGCCGTGACCGACACATCGAGACTGCTCCGCGATGAGGTGGACTGGTCGAAAGCGGCCGGCCATGACCGGCGGAAAATGGCCGGTAGAGTGCGTTCGATCTACGGTGAAGCCGTCCTTCGCCCGCACGGACAATTACTGGGACTTCCAGCGCATCACACCCGCTGACGGCCGCCGCCGGGCTGCATGGGCGGCGCCGGCCCGCTGCGCATCGCGCCGGGCGTGTCAGGTCGGCCCTCGCCGGCGCGTCGGCTGCAACGGGGCCAGATGCTGGCGCAGCATCGGCGACACCACCTCGCGCACCAGCGCCGCACGGCCGCCTGGAGGCAACTGCGCGTCGAACTGGCCGGCCAGCATCAGGTGCGCGAAGCCGTGCACCATCGACCACGTTGCCAGCAGCGCATGTTGCTGGGCCGGCGCCAGCGGCGCGACCGGCGGCAGGCTGTACAGGCCCCGGATGCCGTCCTCCAGCACCCCGTAGGCGGTGTGCGCGCTGTCGGCCAAGGCCGCGTCCTTGAACATTTCAGTACGGAACATCAGCGCGAAGCGCCCCGGCCAGGCCAGCGCGAAGCCGACATAGCCCACGCCCTGTTCGCACAGCCGCTCGAGCGGGTCGCTGCCACCCCGCGTGTTGCCGGCCTCGAGGGCCTCGGTCAGGCCGTCGAAGGCGAGCTTTGCGACCGCCGCCAGCAGCCCCGCCGCATCGCCGAAGTGGTGTGCCGGCGCCGCCGGCGAGACACCCGAGCGACGCGCCACCTCGCGCAGCGAAAAGCCTTCGGCGCCGCGTTCGGCTAGCAGAGATTCGGTGGCGGCGATCAGCGTCGCGCGCAGCGTGCCGTGGTGGTAAGCCTCGCGCGGCGCAGGGGCGTCGGCGTGCGTGGCGAAGGACCTTGCAGGTGGCGGGCGGGACATGGCGGACTCCAAGGTCAGGGAACGGACTTGACAGTGTTCAGATAGTAGCCGATGATATATCTGAACGGTGTTTAGTTCGACTGTTGCCGCACCGGATACCCCCCGAGCCGACCCTCAACCCGGAGACCCGAGATGACTACTTTCCCGTTCCCCGACCCGGACACCGTGTTTGGCGCGGCCAGCAGCCTCGCGATGCTCGGCTGGACCGCACTGTCCCTGTCGCCGGCAGGTGCGCGCTGGGCCGGCGCGGTGCGCCTGTTGGCCGGCCGCGTGGTGCCGTTGCTGCTCGCCGTGGTGTACGTGGTGCTGTTCGCGCGCAACGGCATGGCCGACGGCGGCTACGGCTCGCTCGCCGAGGTGCAGCGGCTGTTAGCGGTGCCTGAACTGCTCACCGCCGGCTGGCTGCACTACCTGGCGTTCGACCTCTTCGTCGGCGCCTGGATCGCCGAGCGCGGCGCGGCGCTGGGCCTGCCTCACCTGGCGCTGCTGCCGCTGCTCGCGCTGACCTTCTTGTTCGGCCCGGCCGGGTTGCTGGCCTTCGTCACGCTGCGCGCCTTCGTCCATTGGTGGCGCCGGTACCGCGGTGGCGTGGTTGCCGCAGCAGCCTGAATCCGGACGGCCTTGCCTTGCCCCCCCCCATTTCCTCAAACCCCACCTGAGCCCAGACCATGAACCCGACGACCCTCTCAGCCTCCTCCACCACCAAGCTTGCGACACCTTCCAGGGCGCGGTTCGCACCCAGCGCCCTGGTGGCCGACACCGTGGCCGAGTTGCTGCGCCGCGAACGCCGCCTGGCGCTGTTCGGCTTCGCGCTGCTCGCGCTTCTGGTGCCACTGGCCCTGGCCTGTGGCATCGACGAGCGCACGCTGCGCGGCGCCAACGTCTGGCTCAAGCCGATGAAGTTTGCCGTCTCGCTGGGCCTGTTCGCACTCACCACGGCCTGGTTCGTCGGGCATCTGCTGCCCGCCGCGCGCCGCCTGCGCACCCTGGACGCGATCGTCTGGGTGCTGATCGGCAGCGCCAGCTTCGAACTCGCCTACATCGCGCTGCAGGCCGGGTTCGGCCAGGGCTCGCACTACAACGTCGGCGACCCCTTGCACGCGGTGATGTACTCGTTGATGGGGCTTGGCGCAATGGCGCTCACCGCCACACAGCCGGCGCTGGCCTGGCTGTTGCTGCGCCATGCCGACCCCGCACGCGCGCCGGCCTACCGGCTGGCGGTGCTGATCGGCCTCGTGCTGACCTTCGTGCTCGGTGCCAGTGTCGGTGGCCTGCTGTCCGGTATGCAACCGCCCGAGACTGCCGCTTTGCCGGTCATCGGCTGGTCGCTGGCCGGAGGTGACCTGCGGCCGGCGCACTTCCTGGGCATCCATGCGCAGCAGGCGCTGCCGCTGGTGGGCATGGCCGTGGCGGGGTGGACGGCGGCCACGGCACGGCGCACCGTATGGGCAGTGACAGCAGCCTATATGCTGCTGTTCGTGTTTGCCCTGGCCTGGGGCCTGGTCGGTCGCCTTTGACGCGACCTCGGGAAACGGCCTGTTCTTTGCCCAGAGTCGCCTTTGCTGAACACGGCCAGCCTCGCAGTTGCTTCCGCCGTAACTTCCACCAGACGAGATGCTAGGAACCTGACGGTCGCTACTGTCGGCTGATGGCCGGCACTGCCAATCCACGGCCGTGCCAGGAAGCTGATCGTCGACCCAGACCGTTGTGCCTGCCCCTAAATTGACGGTCAGCTACCAGGCAGCGCGACGTACTCGCACGCCCCGTCAGTTCCTGCCGTTCGATGCACCGAAATTGGCGACGGGACAGTGCCCATGGCTGAAGTTACCCTGCAGCCAACAGAAGCGTCGAAGGCAGGTGGAGCGCTTCACAATCAAAGCCTGCGCTCCGCTTGTTCGAGATGCCTACCTTTCATGATGGATAAATTGTTGCTTCAGCAGCAGGTGCTGGAACGGCTCGCCGAAGACCTGCTGCAAGCCGAACAGGCAGTGCGGGCGGCCCATGAAACGGCGACTCACGAACAAAACATCGCCGAAAACAAGTACGACACCCTGGGGCTCGAAGCCGCCTACCTGGCCACCGGCCAAGCTCGTCGTGCCGAAGCCATCCGCCAGGCGATGGCCCATTGGCGCCAATTCCGCCCGCGCCCCTACGACGCCAGCAGAGGTATCCAGCTCGGCGCGCTGGTCTGCCTGGTCGGTTCCGACGACAAGCAGCAACAGCTGTTTCTCGGCCCGGATGGGGGCAGCATGAAATTGGTCAGCGGCGCTCAGCTCGTTCAGGTCGTCAGCAGCGAAGCCCCTTTGGGCAGGGCTATGCTGGGTAAATTCGAGGGCGATGAGGTGTCGATACAGATCGCTCCAATCCGACAGCAGTTTGAGGTGCTGCGGGTTCGTTGAGCCGCAAGGATGACCGCTGTGAGGCCCAAACCGTGAATTCACGGGGGCGGCATCACCGGCAGCAACCGCTGCTTTTCTGATGCTGGTTGGATCCGGATGAAAGTCCGCAGCAGGTCGATCAGCGTCAATCAGTTCGGTTGGTTCGCGCGATCTGATCTGCTGCGGCCGACCTGCCGGCGCAGCCCGGCCTTGTCAGCACTCCACGATGTTCACCGCCAACCCGCCGCGCGCCGTTTCCTTGTACTTGGTCATCATGTCGGCGCCGGTGTCGCGCATGGTCTTGATGACCTTGTCCAGGCTCACATGGTGCGTGCCGTCGCCGCGCAGCGCCATGCGGGCCGCATTGATGGCCTTGACCGACGCGATCGCGTTGCGCTCGATGCACGGGATCTGCACCAGCCCACCGACCGGGTCGCAGGTCAGGCCCAGGTGATGCTCCATGCCGATCTCGGCGGCGTTCTCGACCTGCTCGGGCGTGCCGCCCGTCACTGCGCACAGCGCACCTGCGGCCATCGAGCATGCGACGCCGACCTCGCCCTGGCAGCCGACCTCGGCGCCGCTGATCGACGCGTTCTCCTTGTAGAGCAGGCCGATCGCGGCGGCGGTCAACAGGAAGTCGATCACGCCCTGGTCGGTGGCGCCTGGGATGAAACGGCGGTAGTAGTGCAGCACCGCCGGCACGATGCCCGCGGCGCCGTTGGTCGGCGCGGTGACCACCCGGCCACCAGCGGCGTTTTCCTCGTTGACCGCCAGCGCGTACAGGTTGACCCAGTCGAGCACCTGCAGCGGATCGGCGGGATCGAAGCGCGAGGCGCTGCCCGAACCCGGGTGGCTGGGGTCGGACTCGGCCGACAACTGGCGGTGCAGGTCGGCTGCGCGGCGCCGCACCTTGAAGCCACCGGGCAGCACGCCATCGGTGGCACAGCCGCGCACCACGCAGGCCTGCATCACGTCCCAGATCTTCAGCAACCCGGCGTCGAGTTCGGCGTCGCTGCGCCAGTGCCGCTCATTGCGGCGCATCACCTCGGCGATGCTGCAATGCTCGCGGGTCGTGATCGCCAGCAGGTCGGCGCCCGAATGGAACGGCAGCGGCAACACGGTGGTGTCGGGGGCGATCTGCTTCTGCCGCGTGCCGTCGGCGAGCACCTCACCGCTCATCACGAAGCCGCCGCCGACCGAGTAGTAGACGCGCTCCGCGAGCGCCTGGCCAGCGTCGCCGAAGGCGGTGAAGCGCATGCCGTTGGCGTGCAGCGGGAGGCTCTGGCGGCGATGGAACACCAGGTCGGCCTTCTCGTCGAATGCCACCGCGTGGACGCTGCCCAGTGGCAGCCGGCGGCCGTCGCGGATGCCGGCCAGCAGCGCCGGGATTGCGTCCACCTCGACCGTGTCGGGCTCGTGCCCCGACAGTCCCAGCAGCACCGCCTTGTCGCTGCCATGGCCGCGCCCAGTGGCGCCGAGCGAGCCGAACAGCTCGGCCTTGACACGTCGGGTGCCGGCCAGCTGGCCGTCGGCGATCAGGCGGTGAACGAACAGACGCGCCGCCCGCATCGGCCCGACGGTGTGCGAGCTGCTGGGGCCGATGCCGATCTTGAAGAGGTCGAAAACCGACACGGCCATGGGGCGCTCCTTCCAGGGTCAATCGTCAGCGTACTCCGTCAGCGGCGGGCAGCTGCAAACCAGGTTTCTGTCGCCATGCACGTTGTCGACGCGGCCGACCGGCACCCAGTACTTGTTGCGACGCAGGCCGCCGACCGGGTAGGCCGCTTGTTCGCGCGAGTAGGGGTGCGGCCAGTCCGCGCCGAGCAGGGCTTCGGCGGTGTGCGGCGCGGCCTTCAGCGGATTGGCGTCCTGCGGCCAGACACCGGTCTCGACCTTTCGGATTTCGTCCCGGATCGCGACCATCGCGTCGCAGAAGCGGTCGAGTTCGCGCAGTGGCTCGCTCTCGGTCGGCTCGACCATCAGCGTGCCGGGCACCGGGAAGCTCAGCGTAGGCGCGTGAAAACCATAGTCGATCAGGCGCTTGGCGACGTCCTCGGCGGTGACACCGCTGGTCTCCTTCAGTGGGCGCAGATCCAGGATGCACTCGTGCGCGACGCCGCCTCCCTTCACGCCCGGCACTTCGCCGCTGAAGCGGATGTCGTAGTGATCGGCCAGCCGCGCGGCGATGTAGTTGGCGCTGAGGATCGCGGTCTCAGTCGCAGCCGTGAGGCCTTGTGCACCCATCATCCGCATGTACATCCAGCTGATCGGCAGCACCGCGGCGTTCCCCAGCGGCGCGGCCGAGATCGCGCCGACTTGCAGCTCGCCACACGAGCCCGCCGTGCGATGACCCGGCAGAAAGGGCACCAGGTCTTCGACCACACATACCGGCCCGACTCCAGGCCCGCCGCCGCCGTGCGGGATGCAGAAGGTCTTGTGCAGATTGAGGTGGCTGACATCGCCGCCGAATTCGCCGGGTGCGGCCACGCCGACCAGCGCATTCATGTTGGCACCGTCCACGTAGACGCGGCCACCGTGCTGGTGCACCAGCGCGCAGAGTTCCTTGATGTGCGGATCGAACACGCCATAGGTCGACGGGTAGGTGACCATCACCGCGGCCAGGTTCGCGCTGTGCTGCTCGCACTTCGCGCGCAGGTCGGCCAGGTCGACGTTTCCCTCGGCGGCGCACTTCGTCACCACCACGGTCATGCCGGCCATCTGAGCCGATGCCGGGTTGGTGCCGTGCGCCGATTCGGGGATCAGGCAGATGTCTCGGTGTCCTTCGCCGCGCGAGGCATGCCACGCGTGGATGACCAGCAACCCGGCGTACTCGCCCTGCGAGCCGGCGTTCGGCTGCAGGCTGATGCCGCTGTAGCCGGTGGCCTGGCACAGTCCGGCGCGCAACTGCTCGTCGAGCACGCGGTAGCCCTCGAGTTGATCGGCCGGTGCGAACGGATGCATGTTCGCGAACTCGGGCCAGGTGATCGGGATCATCTCGCTGGTCGCGTTGAGCTTCATCGTGCACGAGCCCAGCGGGATCATCGTGCGGTCGAGCGCCAGGTCCTTGTCGGACAGGCTGCGGAGGTAGCGCAGCATCTCGGTTTCGCTGTGGTGGGTGTTGAACACCGGGTGGGTCAGGAAGTCGCTGGTGCGGCGCAGCTCGGGCGGGATCATCGGCTCGATGGGCTGATCGAACAGCGCCACTGACGGCAGCGCCTGGCCGGCCGATGCGAATATTCGCCACAGCGTCACGAGGTCTTCGCGAGTCGTCGTTTCGTCGAGCGCGATGCCGAGCATCGTGTCGCCCCACTCGGGGTAGCGGCGCAGATTGATGCCGTGGGCGCGGGCCCTTTCGGCGAGAGTGGCCGTGTCGGCACCGGTGTCCAGCGTCAGCGCGTCGAAGGCGGTGGTGGATCGCACCCGGCAGCCGAGCTGCTTCAAGCCCTGCGCCAGCAACGCGGTGTAGCGGGCCACGCGCTGCGCGATGCGCTTCAGCCCCTGCGGGCCGTGGTAGACCGCGTACATGCTGGCGATGACCGCCAGCAGCACCTGTGCGGTGCAGATGTTCGAGGTCGCCTTCTCGCGGCGGATGTGCTGTTCGCGCGTCTGCAGCGCCAGCCTCAACGCCGGCGCACCGTGCGCGTCGATGCTCAAGCCGACCAGCCGGCCCGGCATCGAGCGCTTGAACTCGTCGCGACAAGCGAGGTAGGCTGCGTGCGGGCCGCCGGCGCCCATCGGCACGCCGAAGCGCTGTGTCGTGCCGAGCGCGATGTCGGCGCCGAACTCGCCCGGCGGCGTGATCAGCGTGAGCGCCAGCAGGTCGGCCGCGACGATGAAGGCGGCCTGGTGCCGGTGGATGCGTTCTGCATCGGTGCGCAGGTCGTGAATCTGTCCACTGGTGCTCGGGAGTTGTTCCAGCGCCGCGAAGTAATCACCGCCGGCGATCAGCGCATCCCATTCGGCCGCCGAGTTCGCCAGCACCACGTTCAGCCCCAGCGGGGCGGCGCGCGTCTGAATCACCTCGATGGTCTGCGGATGGCAGTCACCGGCGACGATGAAGGTGTCGCTCTTCGACTTAACGCTGCGCCTGGCCAGCGTCATCGCCTCGGCGGCCGCGGTGGCTTCGTCGAGCATCGACGCGTTGGCGATGGCCAAGCCGGTCAGGTCGCAGACCATGGTCTGGAAATTCAGCAGCGCTTCGAGCCGACCCTGCGATATTTCGGCCTGGTAAGGCGTGTAGGCGGTGTACCAGGCCGGGTTCTCGAGGATGTTGCGCAGAATGACGCCCGGTGTGTGCGTAGCGTGATAGCCCTGGCCGATGCAGCTCTTGAGCACGCGGTTCTTTGCCGCGATGGATTTCAGTTCGGCCAGCGCCTGCGTTTCACCGAGCGGTGCCGGCAGCACCATCGGACGGGCGCGGGCGATCGAGCGTGGAACGATCGCGTCGATCAGCGCGCGACGGGTGAAGTGCGGCCGGCCGGGGGCGATCACCGACAGCATCTGCTGCTCGTCGGTCGCCGTGATGCCGATGTGGCGCGTGGCGAATTCGGTGGCGTTCTCGAGCTCGGCCAGCGTGGGGGCCAAGGGCTGCGGTGGGGTGGACATCAACATGGTTGCGACCTTTTTGGGGCGAACCTCGACGGCTGGGCGCAATCACCGCAGCCGGAATCGAGTCGCCATTTACGGAGGTGCATTCCCCGCGGGGCAGGGGTGCGTGGAAACAAGGGAAAGCGTGGAACGAAGGATCAGAGTCCCTTGAGCAGCGTGTCGTAGGCCACGCTGTCCATCAGTCCGCCGAGTTGCGATGCGTCGGACAGCCTGACCTTGAAGAACCAGCCGCTGGCGAGCGGGTCGCTGTTGGCCAGCGCCGGGTCGGCGCGCAGCGTCTCGTTGACTTCGATCACTTCGCCGCTGACCGGCATGTACAGGTCGGCTGCGGCCTTGACCGATTCGACGACGCCGGCGACGTCGCCCCGGGCGAAGGTGGCGCCGACCTCGGGCAGTTCGACGAACACGACGTCACCCAGCGCGTCCTGCGCATGGACGGTGATGCCGACGATCGCGGCGGCAGGGTCGGTGGCGTCGATCCACTCGTGTTCGGCGGTGTAGAGCAGGGTCATCGGGAACTCCGGTTGCAAAGGGTTGAGGACGGGACAAGCAAGATGCGAGCGATCAGCGCGCCGGTGCCCTGACGTAGCCGTGTGGGACGAAGGGCAGCGCGGTCACCCGCATCGGCAAACGCTTGCCGCGCACCTCTGCGTACACCTCGTGATCGAGCGCGATATGGTCTTTCGGCAGGTAGGCGATCGCGATCGGTCGGTTCACGGTCGGGGCCAGCGTGCCGCTGGTGACGGTGCCCAGAGGTGCGCCGTCGGCATCGACGAGGGAGGTGCCAGCCCGGACCGGGGCGCGGTCCAGACCGACCAGGCCGACGCGGCGGCGTGGCGCGCCGCCTGCAATCTGCGCATCGATGAGCGCGGCCCCGGGGTAGCCGCCGGCGCGCGCGCCACCGACTCGGCGCACCTTCTGGATCGCCCAGGTCAGGCCGGCTTCGATCGGTGTCGTGGTCGTGTCGATGTCGTTGCCGTGCAGGCACAGGCCCGCCTCCAGACGCAGCGTGTCGCGCGCACCCAGACCGGCGGGCTTCACCTCCGGCTGGGCCAGCAGCGCGCGTGCCAGCGCTTCGGCCTGTGCAGCGGGCACCGAGATCTCGAAGCCGTCTTCGCCGGTGTATCCGGAGCGGGTGGCGAAGCAGGGCGCTCCGTTCAGCGTCACGGACGCACCGGTCATGAAGGTCAGGTTCGCGATGGCGGGATTCAATCGCGTGAGGGCGGTCACTGCCAGCGGACCCTGCAGTGCCAGCAGCGCCAGATCGGTGCGCGGCTGCAAGGTACAGCGACCGCCGATGCGCGAGCGCAGCAGTTCGGTGTCGGCGTCCTTGTTAGCTGCGTTGACGATCAGCAGCCATTCGGTGGCTTCACCCGCGCCATGGCGCGTCAGCATCAGGTCGTCGAGGATGCCGCCGTGCTCATCGGTGAGGAAGCCGTAGCGCTGCTGGCCTGAGGCCATGCCGAGCACGTCGATCGGCAGCAGCGACTCGAGCGCTGCGGCGGTGTCGTCGCCGGTCAGCCGCAGCTGGCCCATGTGCGACACATCGAAAAGTGCCGCCGCGGCGCGGCAGTGCAGGTGTTCGGCCATCAGGCCGGCGGGGTACTGCACCGGCATGTTGTAGCCGGCGAACGGCACCATGCGTGCGCCGAGTTCGACGTGCAGGTCGTGCAGTGGAGTCTTCAGCAGATCAATCGCGGACGAGGAGGCGGACATCAACATTCCCAGGGGGCCATGACAACCAGCCGCGCATCCGAAGGATGCACAGCCGCCGATGCCCTCTCTGTCCGCTCTACCTGAGAGATTGGCGCTGGCCACAACGCGGCCGAACGCTTGCCCCTTCGGTGGACCCACTCGGGGTGGGCCTCTCTTCAGCGAGGAACGCCGTCCTTGAGGTCGGCGTGTTGCCAGTCCTTTTGCCTGAGCGTTGGAGCGGCCCGTTTCCGGGTCGCCTTGCGCCTTCGGCGGCCCGATCGAAACATCGGGCTCTCTCCTGACGGCCGCGAGTGTATCGCAGCGATTTCGCGTGCCGGTGCTACATGCCCGCGTAGTTGGGTCCTCCGCCACCTTCGGGCGTGACCCACACGATGTTCTGCGTCGGGTCCTTGATGTCGCAGGTCTTGCAGTGCACGCAGTTCTGCGCGTTGATCTGCAGGCGATCACTGCCGTCGGAAGCCTTCACGAACTCGTAGACCCCCGCCGGGCAGTAGCGGCTCTCCGGGCCGGCGTACTTCGCGAGATTGACGCTGACTGGCACGCCGGTGTCCTTCAGTGTCAGGTGCGCCGGCTGGTTCTCTTCGTGGTTGGTGTTGCTGATGAACACGCTGCTGAGACGGTCGAACGTCAGCTGGCCATCGGGCTTCGGGTAGTGGATCTGAGGGCAGTCCGCCGCCGGCTTCAGCGCCTGGTGGTCGGGCACATGGTGGTGCAGCGTCCACGGCGGTGCCTTGAAGCCGAGTTTGGGCAGCAGCCACTGTTCGATGCCGTTCATCAGGCTCGCGACCCACAGGCCCTTCTTGAACCACTGCTTGAAGTTGCGTGCACGGTCGAGCTCCTCGTGCAGCCAGCTGCGCTCGAACGCATCGGGGTAAGCGCTCAGCTCGTCGTGCTGGCGGCCGTTGGTCACCGCGTCGAAGATCGCATCGGCGGCCAGCATGCCGCTCTTGATCGCCGCGTGGCTGCCCTTGATGCGGCTGACGTTCAGGTAGCCGGCCTCGCAGCCGACCAGCGCGCCGCCCGGAAACACCGTCTTTGGCAGGCTCAGCAACCCTCCTGCGGTGATGGCGCGCGCCCCGTAGCCGACGCGCTTGCCGCCTTCGAGCACGCTGCGGATGGCCGGGTGGGTCTTCCAGCGCTGCATCTCCTCGAACGGGCTCAGCCACGGGTTGCTGTAGTCGAGTCCGGTGATGAAGCCAAGCGTGACCTGGTTGTCGGGCAGGTGATACAGGAAGGCTCCACCGTAGGTCTGACTGTCCAGTGGCCAGCCGGCGGTGTGCACGACCCGGCCTGGCCGGTGCTTGGCCGGGTCGATTTCCCACAGCTCCTTGATGCCCAGGCCGTAACTTTGCGGGTCGCGGCCGGCATCCAGCTTGAAGCGCGAAATCAGCTGCCGGCCCAGGTGTCCGCGCGAGCCTTCGGCGAACACGGTGTACTTGGCGTGCAGTTCCATGCCGAGCTGGAAGTTCTCCGTCGGCTCGCCGTCCTTGCCGATGCCGAGGTTGCCGGTGGCGACCCCTTTCACCGATCCATCGTCGTTGTAAAGAACCTCGGCCGCCGCGAAGCCAGGAAAGATCTCGACGCCCAGCGCCTCGGATTGCTCGCCGAGCCATCGCGTGACGCTGCCGAGGCTGATGACGTAGTTGCCCCGGTTGTGAAAGCAGTCGGGCAGCAGCGCCGGCGGCGTTTTCGTCGCGCCATCGCGTGTCAGGAACAGGAACTCGTCTTCGGTGACCGGCTGGTCGAGTGGCGCGCCGAGCTCCTTCCAGTTCGGCAGCAGTTCGTCGAGCCCCCGCGGGTCCATCACCGCACCGCTGAGGATGTGAGCGCCGGGCTCGGAGCCCTTTTCGAGCACCACGACCGACACCTCGCTGCCCTGCACCCGCGCAAGCTGCCTGATGCGGATGGCGGCAGCCAGACCGGCCGGGCCACCACCGACGACCAGCACGTCGTATTCCATGGCCTCGCGCGGGCCGTGTTGTTCGAGGAGTTGGATCGGGGTCATCTGAAGCACTTTCGCCGCGTCGAAAACAGCTCCGGAGTCTAGCGGGAGGCCTCAGGTCGAACCCTGATGCGGGTCTTGCCACCGCCGACTTGAGCGCACGCGCCGGAAAGCTCGGCTTCGACCCCTGTGACGCACCACGCAGCGCAAAGTCAGCGTGCTATCTTCACTCCACATTTCAGAACGGGATCGAAACACATGAGCTACCAAATCGACCTGTCCGGCCGCGTCGCACTGGTCACTGGCGCGTCCAGCGGACTCGGCACCCAGTTCGCGAAGATCCTGGCTTCGGCTGGTGCTGGCGTGGCGCTCGCCGGACGCAACATGGAGCGCCTCAAGACGTTGCGCGCCGAGATCGAAGGCGATGGTGGCGACGCGCACGTGGTGGCGCTCGATGTCACCGACGTTGCCAGCATCAAGGCGGCGGTGGCGCATGCCGAGACGGAAATGGGCACGATCGACATCCTGGTCAACAACTCGGGTGTCAGCACGTCGCAGAAGCTCACCGAAGTGACCGAGGACGACTACGATTTCGTGTTCGACATCAACACTCGCGGCGCGTTCTTCGTCGCGCAGGAGGTCGGCAAGCGGATGCTGGCGCGATCCAAGGGATCGGCTCCGGGAACCTTCACCGGCGGGCGCATCGTCAACATCGCGTCGATGGCCGGGCTGAAGGCGCTGAGCAAGATCGGGGTTTACAGCATGAGCAAGGCGGCGGTGATCCACATGACCCGTGCGATGGCACTCGAATGGGGCAAGCACGGCATCAACGTCAATGCGATCTGCCCCGGCTACATCGACACCGACATGAACCACCACGAGTGGCTGACCGAAGCCGGCAAGCGCCTGATCGAGGCCCTGCCGCGCAAGCGCATCGGCCAGCCGCAGGATCTGGATTCGGTGCTGATGATGTTGTGCGCCAACGAGAGCCATTTCATCAACGGCGCTGTGATCCAGGCCGACGACGGTTACGCGCTTTGAGTCGTCGAGAAGGTCGCTCGATCCGATGAGGGAGTTGTCGCTGCTCGAGGCGAGGGTGCTCGGGGTGCTCGTCGAGAAAGCGCACACCGTGCCCGACAGTTACCCGCTGTCGCTGAATGCGCTGGTCGCCGGGTGCAACCAGAAGACCGCCCGCGACCCGGTCATCAACGCCACCGAGGCCGAGGTGCAGGTGGCGGTCGATGCGTTGAAGTCGCTCCACCTTGCAGCTGAAAGCAGTGGATCTCGCGTGACCCGCTACGAACACAACATGGGTCGTGCGATGGCGCTGCCCAGCCAATCGGTCGCTCTGCTCGCGACCCTGCTGTTGCGAGGCCCGCAGACCGTTGCCGAGTTGCGCGCCAACAGCGATCGGCTGCACCGCTTTGCCGATCTGTCAGCGGTCGAGGGTTTCCTGAACGAACTCGCGGAGCGACTTGTCGAGAAGGGCGGGCCGCTCGCCATGAAGCTTTCGCGCGCGCCCGGCTCGCGCGAATCACGCTGGGCCCATCTGCTGTGCGGGGCGGTGGACGCGGCGGCGCTGGCCGGCGACAGCGGTTCCGACGATTTCATCTCTGCCAGCGAACTGGCGACCTTGAAGGGCCGGCAGCAGGAGATGCGGGCCGAAATAGAGGCGCTGCGCGCGCTGGTCGATCGCCTGTACGACGAACTCGGCGTGAGCCGGAACTGAACGTTGTCGCACCACTGGCTGTCCGATCGGCGCAGGTTGGCGCGAAAAACCAGTATTTACCCTTATCCAGGAAGTGAAAACCCTAGGGTTTGCGCGGGCACAATCCTGGGTTTGCGATCGCCGGGGTGCTGGTGAACGCGTCCCTAGGTCCTGGAGAAGAACGCAATGAACGAGGTGTATCCGAGCGCGGCGGAAGCGCTCAAAGGGGTCGTCGCTGACGGTCAGTTGCTGGCAGTGGGCGGTTTCGGCCTGTGCGGCATTCCCGAAGCGTTGATCGGCGCGCTGCGCGACAGCGGCGTCAAGAACCTGACAGTGATCTCGAACAACGCCGGCGTCGACGGCTTCGGCCTCGGCCAGTTGCTGGAAACCCGGCAGATCACCAAGATGATCTCGAGCTACGTCGGCGAAAACAAGGAGTTTGAGCGCCAGTACCTGGCTGGCGAACTGCAACTTGAATTCACCCCGCAAGGCACGCTGGCCGAGAAGCTGCGTGCCGGCGGCGCCGGCATTCCGGCGTTCTTCACCAAGACTGGTGTCGGCACGCTGGTGGCTGAAGGCAAGGAGACGCGAGAGTTCGACGGTGCCGTCTACGTCATGGAGCGGGCGCTTTGCCCCGAAGTCAGTCTGGTGAAGGCCTGGAAGGCCGACGAAAGTGGCAACCTGCTGTTCCGCCGCACCGCACGCAACTTCAACCCGGCGGCTGCCATGGCTGGCCGCATCACGATCGCCGAGGTCGAAGAGATCGTGCCGACCGGCACGTTCGATCCGGATTCGGTGCATCTGCCCGGCATCTACGTGCACCGCCTGGTGCTCAACAAGAACCCCGAGAAGCGCATCGAGAAGCGCACCTTGACCGAGAAAGCGGGAGCCTGATCATGGCCTGGACACACGAACAAATGGCAGCACGTGCTGCGCAAGAGCTGCAGGACGGCTTCTACGTCAATCTGGGCATCGGACTGCCGACGCTGGTCGCCAACCATGTTCGCCCGGATATCGAGGTCTGGCTGCAGAGCGAGAACGGCATGCTCGGCATCGGCCCGTTCCCGACCGAAGACGAGGTCGACGCCGACCTGATCAATGCCGGCAAGCAGACCGTGACGACGATCCCCGGCTCGTCGATCTTCGGTTCGCACGAGAGCTTTGCGATGATCCGCGGTGGCAAGATCAACCTGAGCATCCTCGGTGCGATGCAGGTCAGCGAGAAGGGTGACCTCGCCAACTGGATGATCCCCGGCAAGATGGTCAAGGGCATGGGCGGCGCGATGGACCTGGTGGCCGGCGTGGCTCGCGTGATCGTGCTGATGGAGCACGTCGCGAAGAAGAAGGACGGCACGATCGACCTGAAGATCATCCCGCACTGCACGCTGCCGTTGACGGGTCTCGGCGTGGTCAATCGCATCATCACCGACCTGGCTGTCATGGACGTGACGCCGCAGGGTCTGAAGGTGGTCGAGCTGGCTGAGGGTGTGACGCTCGAAGAACTGCAATCGAAGACGGGCGTGCCTTTGCACTGATCCGCCTTTCTCTTGGTAACCAAAGGCGCATCATCGATGCGCCTTTTTCTTTTGCGCGTTTGGGTTCTGCTGCCGCTGCGGCCTGCAAGGGAATGAACTCCCAACTGTTGCGTCGGTGGCAGGAGCGCGGTGACGGTGTGCTGTGTGGAGTGAACTAGAAGAGGAGGGCCGGTCTATTCCGGCCCTGGGGGCACGAACGCAAAACAGTGCACCGGCGCAGCGCTCAAGAACGAGTTTTCAACGCAACCGCAGCCTCAGTCACCAACTCCGGTCCCTTGTAGATGAAGCCGGTGTAGATCTGCACCAGGTCGGCCCCTGCGGCCAGCTTGGCGACTGCGTCCGCACCGCTCATCACGCCGCCGACGCCGATGATCGGGAAGCCCGAACCCAGCTCGGCCCGCAGTTGGCGGATCACCGCGTTGCTGGCCTCGAACACCGGTGCACCCGAGAGGCCACCGGTTTCGTCTGCATGCGGCAAGTGCTTGACGGCTTCACGCGAGATTGTCGTGTTGGTCGCGATCACGCCGCTGATGCCGTGGTTCTTCAGCGTGGCGGAGATCACCCGTACCTGGTCCTCGATGAGGTCGGGGGCGATCTTCACGAACATCGGTACCTTGCGACCGTGGCGTTGCGCCAGTGTGGCATCGCGCTCGGAAAGTGTGCCGAGCAGCGCATCGAGCGCGGCATCGCTTTGCAACGCACGCAGGTTCTGCGTGTTGGGTGACGAGATATTGACAGTCACGTAATCCGCATGCGGGTACACACCGTCGAGACCGAGCAGGTAGTCGTCGACCGCGCGCTCGATCGGCGTCGCTGCGTTCTTGCCGATGTTCAGCCCGAGGATGCCGCCTTGCTGCCGGAAGCGTGCGCGTTGCACGTTGGCGACGAAGGCCGCGAGCCCGTCGTTGTTGAATCCGAGCCGGTTGATCAGTGCGTTGGCTTCGGTCAACCGCCACATCCGCGGCTTCGGGTTGCCGGGCTGCGCCAGCGGCGTCACCGTGCCGACCTCGATGAACCCGAAGCCCAGCGCGCCGAAACCGTCGATGCAGCGGCCGTTCTTGTCGAGTCCGGCGGCGAGGCCGATGCGATTCGGGAATCGCAGCCCGGCCACCGTCACCGGATCATCGACGCGCGTCTGGCGGATCGCGCACATCAGTGGTGTGTGCTGGATGCGAGCCAGCGTGTCCAGCGTCAGGTCGTGTGCCTGTTCCGGGTCGAGGCCGAACAGGAGGGGACGGGTCAATGCGTAAGGGAGGAGGGCCATGAAGGGTGCGCGGGATAATTCGCGATTGTCTCAAACGGCCTTTCCCAAATGACGCAACAGCGGACGCAAGACGAACTGAAGGTGATGGTCGGCCGGGCGGCGCTGGCGCACGTGGCGCCGGGCAGCGTGGTCGGCGTGGGAACGGGCTCGACGGTCAACTGCTTCATCGACGCACTGGCCGGCATCCGGGACCGTATTGCCGGTGCGGTATCAAGCAGCGAAAACAGCAGCGAGAGGCTGCGCGCTCACGGCATCGTCGTGCTCGACAGCAACTCGATCGAGCGCATCCCGGTCTACATCGATGGTGCCGACGAGATCGACCCGCAGGGTCACATGATCAAGGGCGGAGGCGCGGCGCTGACTCGCGAAAAGATCGTCGCCGACCTGGCTGACCGTTTTGTATGCATCGCCGATGTGTCGAAACGGGTCCCGGTTCTGGGGCGTTTCCCGCTGCCGGTTGAGGTGATCCCGATGGCTGCGGCGCAGATTGCGCGGCACTTTGCCGCGATCGGTGGCCGGGCGATCCTGCGTGCAGGTGTCGTCACCGACAACGGCTGCCACCTGCTCGATGTGCACGGACTCTTGATCAGCGACCCGGTCGTCACGGAGCGCGAAATCAATCAGTGGCCGGGCGTTGTCACGGTGGGCATCTTTGCGCGCCACAAGGCCAGCCTGTGCCTCTTCGGCACGCCGGAAGGTGTTGAAGAGGTTTGCTATTCGGTACGTGTGGATGCGACCTGAATCAGCCGAAATGCGCTGAAAACAGCGTAATCTCGACGCCTGATTCAATTTCGCGGATGCATGCCCATGGCCAAGCCCAATTACTCGTTCGAAAAGCGTCAGCGCGAGCTGGCCAAGAAGAAGAAGAAGGAAGAGAAAGTGAAGGAAAAAGCCGGGCGAAAACCCGGTGCCGACGGTGAGCCGGATACTGCGGCGGACAACGAGGTCGATTCATCGCCTGCCGCAGGTGCCGGCCAACCGACCCCCTGAAACCGAACTACGGGCGTCCTAGCCACCGCGATGAAATCGCCGCGCGGCGTCGCGGACCACGAAGCGGGCAGCGTCCACGCTGTCCAGCAGACCCGCCTCGATCGGCATCGGCGCCCCTGTGATCGAGGCGGCCACCACCTGCGCCGCCAGAGCAGCCCAGGTGATTCCTCGAGAACCGAACGCCGTGCAGGCGTACAGACCACGCAAGCGTGGTACCTGTGCTGGTTGCTCCAGGCGCGGGGCCCGCATCGCTGCGGCAGGGTCTGGAACGGCCCCTAGAACCGGAAGGCGGTCGTTGGTGGTCCAGCGCCAACCCGTGCGACCTCCGAAATCGCTGGTGTCGATTCGAAGGGCGATCCCAGTCAGGCGCGCCAACTGATCCAGGTTGTGCCGATGGTCGCTGTCACGCACTGCCGGGTCGTCATCCCCGACCTGTGACGTGGCGCCGAATATCGCGAGTCCGTCGACCTCGGGCAACAGATAGCCCGCGCCCGTGACGGGCACCCCGGGCAGCGTCAGTTCGCCGAGCTTTGCCGCGGGAACGGTGCTGATCTGACCGCGCACCTGCAACAGGGGCCAGACTTGCGGCTGAGATCCCGGCATCAACGGTTGCAGCAGCCGCAGGGCATCACCGGCGTTCGCGAGCACGACAACATCGGAGGCGGCCAGAAGCGCGCCGCGCTCGTCGCGGAGTTCCCATGTGCCTGACGCCCGCTCCAGCGATTCCACCAGGCAGCCAGCCCGCAGCGATGCGCGGCGACCCGCACGCTCCAGGAACGACCGGACCAATCCGCCCGGCTGCACCCAGCCGCCGCCCGGGTACCACCACGCCGGCTGCTGCAGGTTCAGCCCGCAGCGGGAGGATGCCTCCTGTGCCGACAGGGCCTGCACATAGCTCGAAGGCAGGCCCATCCCGATCAGCTTGGCCTGCATCGACCGCAGCGGATCACTTGCCGAGCCGGTCTCCAGGCGAAGCAGACCCTGGACGCTGCCTGCCACCCGGTGCTGCGCCAGCGCGATGGCGACCGCGCGTTGGGTTTCCAGTGCTGCCGCCCGGTTGAAGCGCGCGTGAGCGCCATCCTGCGGGTTGACGATGCCGTGAAAGAGTCCGGCCAGATTGCCGGAGGTTTCCATGGCCGGTGAGCGATGGCGCTCGAACACGATGCAGTCGCGCCCTTGTTCGGCAAGTGCCCAGGCCATTGCGCAGCCGGCGAGACCGGCGCCGACGATCAGCACCGGAGCGGTCGACTGCGCGCTGGCGCGACTGCGAATCGGGCCATGCCGCGGACTGAAGGGCGGAGCGTAGTGCCAGCCTTCGAGACGGCCGTCTGACCGACCCGCAGCGCCGCTTTCATGCAGCGGTGCGAAGCCGGCCGACTGAAGGGCATGTCGCATCGGCTCGTCGGCCGACGCCGCACCAAGATACACCCGCGCGTTGCTGCAGGCCAGACGCGCCAGCGCCCTGGCCTGCCGGCGTGCCGCGTGCTCGTCAGCCGGCACCGTGGCGGTGCACGCGAATACATCCACTTCGGCCAGCAGTTCCCGCATCGCGACGTCCAGCGGCGTGGGCACCAGCATCCACTGCACGCGCCCGCCATCGAAAGTCAGTCGATGCAGGTTCGGTGTGATCGGTGGCCAGCAGGCCGCGATCTCGTCGTCAAGCTCGCTGTTCAATGTGCCCGCCATGCAGCCTTCCGCGATGTCGGGCGACGCAGTGATCACGTGCAGTTGCGCACAGCGGTCCGGGTCGTTGCGCCAAGCCATGAGGATCAGCTGAAAACCTTGTCCGCCATCGAAGCGATCGTCCAGCACGATGAAGCGAGCGCGGTTCCTCCACAACGTGGGCAGTGCCGCGGCAAGGGCACTCGCAGCGGTCGCCGATCCTTCGTCGACCGCCTTGCTCACGCGATTCGGCCCGTGCTGCGCCGGTGCAACCAGTCCAGCAAGCGATCACGCGCGGTCGAGAGGCTGCGGTACGCGAGCACCGCATCGCTCATGCTCTGCAGCGCGTCGTGCAGGCGCTGAGCGTGCGTGGGGTCGGCGATCGCCAGCGTCAGTGGCTGCAGCTCGACGCGGATCGTGAAGATCGCCTGCCGATGCCCGGCAAGCGGTATGAAGGTCTGCTGCTCGGTCCTGAAACAGGCGATCTCTGCGAGTTGGTCGGCGTCGGCGTCGGGCGGCCAATCAGCCGGGTCGACGCGCGCCGGATGCGCCTGCAGGTGCGGGTGCCGTGTGATGGTCCAGACCTGCCGTTGCCAGCGGTCGTCGCCGGTGACCAGGCGGGCGAGGTGTTCGCTGGCGGCGATCAGCAACTGGTTGTCAGCCACCGGCGCATGCACCTCGGCGAAGTGCCGGCCGATCTTGTTCTCCGGAGCCCAGTGCGACGGCAGGCACACCGCCAGCCAGGGGATGCAGGCGCTGTCGCCTTCAATCACCGCGAAGTCCTCGGCGAAGGCGAGACAGAACAGCGCTGCGGCACGCCAGTTGCCGGGAAGTGCCTCCAGGCATCGCCCGACAGACGCGCTGGCCTCGGGGCCGATCCTGGCGACTCGATCGTTGTGCACCGACCAGCCGAGCCGGAGCGCGCATGCCCGGCCACCGCGTTCGCGATGCCAGGCATCGGGATGCTCGGCCGCCGCCTGATCGAACAGTGCCTTCAGCGCGGGCCGGGCATCGAACCCGCTGCGCACCAGCAACGCCTGTGTCGGGTGCTTATCGAGTACCGCCAGCTTCTCGGTCAGAACCCGATCGCCGGGTCGCGTCGGCGTCAACTGCTGGCAGCCCGCGGCGAGCCGGCGCAGGCCCGGCTGCATGCGGAATGGCGCGGAGATGCCGTTGAAGTCGAAAGCCATCGAAGCATCATGCCCAAGAATGCATTGAACAAAAAAGGAAGGGCGCCCGAAGGCGCCCGCTTCACATCCAGGCGATGGCTGTCAAACCCGCTTGCGGTACTCGTGCGTTCGGGTGTCGATTTCGACCTTGTCGCCTGTCTGCACGAACAGGGGCACCGAGATCTCGAAGCCGGTGGCGAGCTTGGCATTCTTAAGCACCTTGCCGGAGGTGTCGCCCTTGACGGCGGGCTCGGTCTCGACGATCTCGCGTACCAGGCTGGTCGGCAGTTCGACCGAGATGGCCTTGCCGTCGTAGAACACGACTTCGACCGGCATCGCGTCCTCGAGGTACTGGACAGCGTCGCCCATGTTCTCGCTCTCGACCTCGAACTGGTTGTATTCGGCGTCCATGAATGCGTACATCGGATCGGCGAAGTAGGAGTACGTGCACTCCTTCTTGTCGAGGATGACCTGGTCCATCTTGTCGTCGGCCTTGAAGACGACTTCGGTGCCCGAACTGCTCAGCAGGCTCTTGAGCTTCATGCGCACGGTGGCCGAATTGCGGCCGCCGCGGCTGTACTCGGTCTTCAGCACGACCATGGGGTCCTTGCCGTGCATGATGACGTTGCCGGCGCGAATTTCCTGTGCGATTTTCATGACGCTGTCCGTTGAGATCTGTGTAGTGGGGTTTCCGTGTCGCCGGGGTCGCGAAACGAAAAGCCTCAGATTTTAGCGTCCTCCCGAGCACCCTGGGTGGCCGTGAACGCCAGCAGCTGGCTGGCGAGGTCAGGTTGGCCGAGCAGTTCGTCTCGCCATTTCACGCAATGTGCAGCCCAGACCGACATGGCCCACGACGAATTCAGGATGTTCCAGTTGCTGTCTCCAGCGCCTGCCAGTCCGTTCCAGCACCAGCCCAGGCTGCGGATCTCCGCTGCCCGGGCCGGGTCGACGTTCGCAAGATTCCGCGCTGAGAACGCGGCCAGCTTGGCCTGGTGAGCGCCGTCGTCCTGAGGGTAGATCTGCCAGACAAAGGGCCGGCCCGCCCAGATCGCCCGCACGAGCGAGTCCTCGCCGCGCACGAAATTCAGGTCGCAGCTCCAGAGAAGGTGGTCATAGTCGGTCTGGGTCAGCCAGGGCAGGGCCTGGACGCGCAGTCGATCGGAGATACCCGCGCCTTCCAGCGCACGTTTCACCTGCCGGGTGGCGTGGCCGGGTGTTGTCAGCAGCAACGTGGGACGCTCGGCCAACCAACGAAGAAGGCGCGGAACGTTCGCGTTCTCGTAGCAGAACAGACTGACCAGACGTTCTCCCGGTGCGCGCGATATCGAGTGTTCCGCCAGCCACTTGTCTCGGTCGAAAGCCGCCTGCCGATTCAGCAGGTCTTTCTCGCGCAGCAGGCCGCCGGTGCCCGTGGTGAAACCCGGATAGAAGAACCATGAGGTCAGCCCCCGAGCGGGGCCGCTGTGCTGTGGCGAGGGCAGTCGGTGATTGCGCTCGGCAGAGCGCTCGGCGGTGAGGTATTCGAGGTTGATCCAGACCGGCGCCAAGGTTGACTGCTGAGCGGCCAGATAGCGCAAGCAGGGCTCGGGAAGCCCGCAGCCGAACGCTTCGACGACAACCTCGGCAGCTGCGTTGGACGAGTTCGTCGATACATCGCGATCGGTCGAGGGCCAAGGCAGCACATCGATTCCAGTCCGGCCTCCGGGTGCCATCCAGGCCAGGGCACGGGCGTCGTCGATCCAAAGCCGAACCGCAATGCCGCGCGATGCGAGATCGGCCGCCAGCCGCCAGCACACCCCGGCGTCTCCGTGGTTGTCAACGACGCGGCAGAACACGTCCCAGATCCTGCCGACGCGGGGGTTCTCGGAAGACGACATGGACATCGGTCGATTATCCGAGGCCCGGCACAATCGCTGGCGATGTCCGAGACCCCTGACCCTGCCGGCCCGCCTGCCGCCGAGCCCGTCGTGCTGCGGCAGCGGCTGCTCGCCGACGTGGCCGCATTACCGGGGCTGCCCGGGGTGTATCGCTATTTCGACGCACAGGGCGGCGTGCTGTACGTCGGCAAGGCGCGCGACCTGAAGAAACGGGTCTCGAGCTACTTCCAGAAAAGCCACGGCGGCACGCGTATCGGCCACATGATCACGAAGATCGTGCGCATGGAGACGACGGTCGTGCGCTCGGAAGCCGAGGCGCTGCTGCTCGAGAACAACCTGATCAAGGCGCTCAACCCGCGCTACAACATCCTGTTCCGGGACGACAAGAGCTATCCGTACCTGAAGATCACCGGAACGCCGAGCGCCCCATCGGCATCTGCATCGCTCTCATCAAGGTATCCGAGGATGGCCTACTACCGCGGGCCTGTCGACCAGCGCCACCGCTACTTCGGCCCCTATCCCAGCGCCTGGGCGGTCAAGGAGTCGATCCAGCTGCTGCAGAAGGTGTTCCGACTGCGCACCTGCGAAGACACCGTTTTCAACAACCGCAGCCGGCCCTGTCTGCTGCACCAGATCAAGCGCTGCTCGGCTCCGTGCGTGGAACTGATATCGATGGACGACTACGCTCGTGATGTGGCGAACGCCGAGCGATTCCTGCAGGGCGAGCATCAGCAGGTGATGGATCGCTTGCAGGCGCAGATGATGGAGCACGCCGATACCTTGCAGTTCGAGCAGGCGGCCGAGATCCGCAACCAGCTCGGCGCGCTGTCCAGGGTGCTGCATCAGCAATCGGTCGAGGACAACACCGGTGCCGCCACGCGGGACGCCGACATCCTCGCGGTGAAGGTGCAGGGCGGTCGGGCCTGCGTCAATCTGGCGATGGTGCGTGGCGGGCGGCACCTGGGTGACCGACCTTTCTTTCCGGTGCACGTCGACGACGCGACGGCGCTTGGTGCCGTGCCTGCGACCGATGATCCAGGCTCGACCGGGCCTGCATCGACACCCGAATCGATGGTGCTTGAGGCCTTCATTGCGCAGCACTACCTCGAGGGCGGCATGCCGCCGCTGCTGGTGCTGAGTCATCCGGTCGACAAGGCGCTGATCGATGCGCTGGCAGCGCAGAGCGGCGTCAAGGTCACCACCCAGCATCAGCCGCGCGACACACGCCGTGCTTGGCTGGACATGTGTGTCAAGGGCGCCGCTCTGCGGCTGGCGCAGCTGCTGGCCGAAGAAGGTTCGCAACAGGCGCGCACTCGCGCGCTGGTCGATGCGCTGGCGCTGGAGGTCGAGACTCTGGACACGTTTCGCATCGAGTGTTTCGACATCAGCCACACCGCCGGCGAGGCGACTCAGGCATCCTGCGTGGTGTTCGAGAACCACAAGATGCAGAGTGCCCAGTACCGCCGCTACAACATCGAGGGCATCGTCGGGGGCGACGATTACGCCGCGATGCGGCAGGTTCTGCTGCGGCGCTACGGCAGGTTGGCTGCGCAGGTGGCCAAGCGCGCGGAAACTCCCAACGCGCCCTCAAATGAGTCGGCGATCGGCAAGCCCGAACTGCGCCTGCCCGATCTTGTGCTGGTCGACGGCGGACGCGGTCAGGTGCGCATGGCACGCGAGGTGTTCGAGGAACTGGGCCTCGACCTCGGTCTGATCGCCGGCGTCGAGAAAGGTGAGGGCCGCCGGGTCGGGCTCGAAGAGCTGGTGTTCGCCGACGGGCGCGAGAAGGCATCGCTGGGCAAGGATTCCGCGGCATTGATGCTGGTCGCGCAGATCCGCGACGAGGCGCATCGTTTTGCCATCACCGGCATGCGTGCCAAGCGCGCCAGCGTGCGTACGGGGGGCAGCAAGCTCGAGGACATTCCTGGCGTCGGTCCGAAGAAGCGGGCGAAGCTGCTGCAACGCTTCGGCGGCGTGCGCGGCGTGGCCAGCGCAAGCGTCGTCGATCTGCTGACCGTTGATGGGATTTCAAAAGAGCTGGCCGAGGAGATCCACCGTGCCCTGCATTGAACGGCAAAGCCTGCGCCTTCGGCTGATCGGGCGTTGGTTGTCCAGCGCGGCGGCGTTCGGTGCCACGCTGCTGGCCGGCTGCGCCACCGGCCCCCCATCGCCGCCCGCGCCAGTAGGGACATCCAAGCCGGTGCCGGTCCCGGCGTCCCCGGCTGTGGCGGAGCGCGCCCCGGCGCCGATGGCTGTGGCTGGTTCGCCGGGTCCCTTGCAGCTGTCCGCACCCGGCGCGGTTCGCAGTACAAGCGAACTTCGGCTCCAGGCGGCGCGCCGGATTGCCGCCGCGAATCCGCATCTGACGTACGACGACCGTCCCCCCGACGTGCTGCTGGCGATCCCCGTGCTGTCCGTGGATCTGAACGGCGACGGATCGATCCATCACATCGACGTGCTGCGCTACCCGCGCCAGGCCCGGGACACCACGCAAATCGCCATCGATGCGGTCAGGCGCGCGGCACCGTTCGGCGATGTGTCGCGTCTTCCGCGGCCCTGGCGCTTCACTGAAACCTTCCTCTTCAACGAGGACCGGCGATTCAAGCCGCGGACGCTGGACGATCGATGATGCGTGGCCGATGGGCGGCGTCGTGTCGCGACACGGCACAATCGATCCGATGTTCTTCAACCTGCCGACCCTGTTGACCTGGGCGCGTATCGTCGCGATCCCACTGGTGGTCGGCGTTTTCTATCTCGATCTGGACGACGCGACGCGAAACACGACCGCCACGGTGCTTTTCATCGTCGTTGCGCTGACGGATTGGGCCGACGGTTATCTGGCGCGCAAGCTCAACCAGACCTCTTCTTTCGGTGCATTCCTCGATCCCGTGGCCGACAAGTTCCTGGTTTGCGCCGCTCTGCTGGTGCTCGTGCACCTGAACCGCTTGCACGCGCTGGTAGCGCTGGTCATCATCGGGCGCGAAATTGCCATCTCGGCGCTGCGTGAATGGATGGCGCAGATCGGTGCCTCGCGCAGCGTGGCGGTTCACATGGTGGGCAAGCTGAAGACGATGGTGCAGATGGTCGCGATCCCGTTCCTGCTTTACCACGGCGCGCTGTTCGGTGTCATCGACACGCACCTGTGGGGTACGGTCCTGATCTACCTGTCGGCCGTGCTGACCGTCTGGTCGATGGTGTACTACCTGCAGAAGGCGCTGCCCGAGATTCGCGCCAACGCGCGATAGCGAGCCTTCCGTGAACGTGCCGAAGACGCGCAGCGACGCTGCGTTGCGGGCCATGCCTGCGTTGTTCGTGCTGATCTGGAGCACCGGCTTCATCGTCGCGCGCTATGCGATGCCGAACTCCCCGACCTTCACGTTCCTGTCCATGCGTTACGGTCTGTCGGTCCTGTGCTTCGGAGTCTGGATTGCTGTCTCTCGTGCCGCGTGGCCGGTGGGACGGGCGCAGTGGTTGCACCTGGGAGTCACCGGTGTGCTGATGCATGCGGCATACCTGGGTGGCGTCTGGGCGGCCGTGAAGGCGGGCATCGGTGCCGGCACCGTGGCCCTGCTGGTCGGCCTGCAGCCGGTGCTGACCGCACTGTGGCTGTCGGCGTTTTCCGGAACGGACCGTGCTCACGCGGTCACCCCGCGCCAATGGGCGGGGCTGGGCCTCGGACTGATCGGCTTGACGCTGGTGGTGTGGCGCAAGCTCGGGGCCGGTGAGATCACGAGCTGGAACCTGGGCCTTGCTTTCGTCGCATTGCTGGGTATCACGGCCGGAACGCTCTACCAGAAGCGCTTTGTCGCCCCTTGCGATGTGCGCACGGCGAACACGGTGCAACTGCTCGCCGCGCTGATCGTCAGCCTGCCTCTGGCGCTGTGGGAGTCCGAGCCGATTCGCTGGAACCCGACCTTCATGGTCGCGATGGCCTGGTCTGTCGTCGTGCTGACGCTGGGTGGAAGTTCACTGCTGTACCTGCTGATCCAGCGTGGCGCGGCGACCCGCGTCACCAGCCTGCTCTACCTTGTGCCGCCGGTCACCGCGCTGCTCGCGTGGCAGCTGTTCGACGAAGTGCTGACGGCTCCCATGCTGCTGGGCATGGTGCTCACCGCGGTGGGCGTGGCCCTGGTCGTGAAGACGCCGGCGCGCCGAGCCAAGTTTCCAGACGCTTGAACCGGAGCGACACCATGACCCGACATCGAATCGCCGTGATCGCTGGTGACGGCATCGGCAAGGAAGTGATGCCCGAGGGCCTGCGCACACTCGAAGCCGCTGCCGACCGGCATGGCATCGAACTGCAGATCGACCATTTCGATTTCGCTTGCTGGGAGTTCTTCGAGCGCCACGGACAGATGCTGCCCGACAACTGGAAAGAGCAGATTGGTGGGCACGATGCGATTTTCTTCGGTGCCGTTGGCTGGCCGGCGAAGATTCCTGATCACGTGTCGCTGTGGGGATCCCTGCTGCGCTTCCGGCGCGAGTTCGATCAGTACGTCAACCTGCGTCCGGCCCGTCTGATGCCCGGTATCCGTTCGCCGCTCGTCAATCGCGCTGGCGAGCCGCTGAAGCCCGGCGAGATCGACATGCTGATCGTTCGCGAGAACACCGAGGGGGAATACTCGAGCATCGGCGGTCGCATGTACGAAGGAACCGAGCGCGAGATCGTGATGCAGCAGACCGTGATGTCGCGCGTCGGCATCGATCGGGTGCTGAAGTTCGCGTTCGACCTGGCGGTGTCGCGACCTCGACGCAAGTTGACCTCTGCGACCAAGTCCAACGGCATCGCGATCACGATGCCTTACTGGGACGAGCGAGTCGCTGCGATGGCTTCGCAGTACCCGGTGGTGCAGGTCGACCAGTTCCACATCGACATACTCGCCGCGCATTTCGTGCAGCGTCCACAGCAATTCGATGTGGTGGTCGCGAGCAACCTCTTCGGCGACATCCTGTCCGATCTGGGCCCTGCGTGCACCGGCACGATCGGCATCGCGCCGTCGGCCAACCTGAACCCGACGCGCGAATTCCCTTCGCTGTTTGAGCCGGTGCACGGCTCGGCGCCAGACATTGCAGGCCGCGGTACCGCGAACCCGATCGGGCAGATCTGGTCGGCCGCGCTGATGCTCGATTTTCTCGGTCACCGCGATGCGCACGACAACATCGTCGGCGCGATCGAAGCGGTGCTTGATCAATCCTCTGATGCACCGCGTACGCCCGACATCGGCGGTCGGGCCGGGACCATCGATCTGGGCAGAGCCGTCGAGCAAGCCATCCGCGCAAGGTCGACATGAAACAGGTCGATAGAATGAATTTCCTCGCTTGACACCCACCATCCTCGCGGATGTAATCCTGCAGAGCTTCGTGGCTCGCGGCGTTTCGCGGTAGCCGGCGGCAAATACAACACGCATCCATCTTCGAGGGGGACACTTTGTGAACAAGTCAGAACTGATCGAACACATCGCCAAGCAAGCGGACATTTCAAAAGCTGCCGCAGGTCGCGCCCTGGAGGCGCTGATTGGCGGTGTGAAGTCGACGCTCAAGAAGAACAACAGCGTGACGCTCGTCGGTTTTGGTACGTTCAGTGTGACCAAGCGAGCCGCGCGCAGCGGCCGCAACCCGCGCACCGGCGCAGCAATCAAGATCAAGGCTGCCAAGGTGCCGAAGTTCCGCCCGGGCAAGGCGCTGAAGGACGCGCTGAAGTAAGCAGTACACCGCGGGTGCTTAGCTCAGTTGGTAGAGCGGCGCCCTTACAAGGCGTAGGTCGGGGGTTCGAGCCCCTCAGCACCCACCATCCGCAGTGCCGGGATGCCGCGACACCCGGTCTGGTGTCGCGGATAAAATATTGAGTTGCCATTTGGCAAAGGCGAACCACGGTTCGCCTTTTTCGCGTTCAGGAAGCGTGTTTTTTCCGACGCACTGTTTTTGCGCCGGACTCTGACGGCCCTTACCCACACACGGAAACCTCGATGTTTGAATTCTTCCGCAAGCACATGCGTGTATTCCAGATCATTCTGGCGGTCTTGATCATTCCGTCCTTCGGCTTTCTGGGTGTGCAGGGGTATCGCGGCATGAGCGAAGGTGCGAACCAGTCCGTCGCGCACGTTGCCGGGCAGTCAATCACGCAAGCCGAATGGGACTTTGCGCATCGCGAGCAGGTCGAGCGCGTGCGTCGGCAAAATCCCGCCGTGGATCCGAAATTGCTGGACAGCCCACAGCTCAAGCAGCAATCGCTCGAAAAGCTGATCCGCGACCGCGTGATGCTCGTTGCAGCCGACAAGTTGCACTTGGCGACCACGGATGATCGCCTGCAGCGCCTCTTCAGCACCGATCCGCAATTCGCATCGATTCGCAATGCCGATGGCAGCGTCAACAAGGACATGCTGGCCGCTCAGGGCATGTCCAGCGAGATGTTCGCGCGTCGCCTGCGTCAGGAACTCTCGGTGCAGCAGGTCTTGCTGGGCGTATCGGGAACCGGCTTTGCCTCTGCGGCTGCCGCAGATCATGCGGTCGATTCGTTCTTCCAGCAGCGTGAGGTCTTCCTGCAACGCTTCGATGCGGCAAGTTACGCCTCGCAGGTCAACCCGTCAGATGCCGACATCGAGCAGTACCACAAGGATCCAGCCAACGCGCAACAGTTTCAGGCTCCCGAGCAGGCGAGCATCGAGTACGTGGTGCTCGACCTCGACGCGATGAAACAGCAGGTGTCGATCAACGAGGAAGACGTTCGCAAGTACTACGACGAAAACGCGTCACGCTATTCAACTCCTGAAGAACGTCGCGCCAGCCACATCCTGATCGCGGCCGACAAGTCGCTTGCTGCGGCCGAGCGCGCCCAGGCGAAAGCCAAGGCGGAAGCGCTGCTGGCCGAGATCCAGAAGGCCCCCGACGCTTTTGCTGAACTGGCCCGCAAGAACTCGCAGGATCCGGGCTCTGCAGCCAAGGGTGGCGACCTTGATTTTTTCGGGCGTGGCGCGATGGTCAAGCCTTTCGAGGATGCCGCCTACAGCATGAAGGTGGGTGAAACCAGCGGAGTCGTCGAGAGCGATTTTGGTTTCCACATCATCCGCGTGACCGACAAGCGGGGAGGGGATAAGCGGAGCTTTGAAGCGGTTCGCCCAGAGATCGAGGCCGAGATTCGACAGCAACTGGCCCAGACCAAGTTCTCCGAGGCCGCCACCGAGTTCTCGAACCTTGTCTATGAACAGGCCGACAGCCTCAAGCCCGTGATCGACAAGTTCAAGCTCGAACTGAAGACCATGCCTGGCGTCACCCGCAAACCGGTTGCAGGCTCCAAAGGTCCCCTGGCTTCGCCGAAGTTCCTCGATGCGCTGTTCTCCAACGATGCGCTGCGCAACAAGCGGAATACCGACGCCGTTGAGACCGGCCCGAGCCAACTGGTTTCGGGACGCGTCCTGCAGTACGACCCTGCTCGTGCGCTGCCGCTGGCCGACGTCAAGGACAAGGTACGCGCCAGACTTGTGCAGGTGCAGGCTGCCGCCCTGGCCAAAAAGGAAGGCGAAGCCCGTCTGGCGGCGCTGAAGCAGGCGCCGCAAACGGATCTGGGCGTCGAGTCAAGACTTGTATCGCGGATGCAGATTCAGGATCTCGGAGAACCCACCATCGACGCGGTCCTTGGCGCCAACCCGAAGGCCTTGCCGGCGGTCGTCGGCATCGATCTCGGTCCGAAGGGCTATCTGGTCGCGAAGGTCCAGAAGGTGATCGGGCGCGATCCGGTGGCTGCTGATCCGGCCCGCGCACGCAGTCAGTACGTCAGTGCCTGGGGCGAAGCAGAAACGCAGGCGTATTACGCCGCGTTGAAGACCCGCCTCAAGGTCAGCATCAACGACAAGCTGGCCGCTCAGGCCGCCCGGCCCGAGCCGTCGGAAAGCCGCTGATTTCGATTCACCGGGCGTCGCCCCGATGACGCCTTCGCCTATAATTAAGGGCTGCGGTGGCTGTAGCTCAGTTGGTAGAGTCCAGGATTGTGATTCCTGTTGTCGTGGGTTCGAGCCCCATCAGCCACCCCATCTTCCCCTTGCCGTCCTG
>JBJXEJ010000062.1:0-26460 GCA_046154125.1 Rhizobacter sp.
GCGGTGCGCCTGGTTCACGAGCATCGAGGGGAGTACCCCTCACTGTGGGCAGCTGTCGAATCGATCGCCCCGAAGATCGGCTGCGTGCCGCAGACGCTGCTCGAATGGGTCAAGCGCGTTGAGGTCGATATAGGCGTGCGTGACGGCGTGACCACGGCCGAGGCACAGCGCGTCAAGGAACTCGAACGCGAAGTCAAGGAACTGCGCCGGGCCAACGAGATCCTCAAGCTGGCCAGCGCATTTTTCGCCCAGGCGGAGCTCGACCGCCGGCTCAAGTGATGAGGGACTTCATCGACAAGCACCGCGATGTCCACGGGGTCGAGCCGATCTGCAAGGTGCTGCAGATCGCCCCGTCGGGGTATCGGCGCCATGCGGCGTTTCGGCGTGAGCCGCACCGGCGCTGCCCCCGCGTCCAGCGTGACGAGATGCTGGCGCCTCAGATCGAGCGGGTCTGGAGAGCCAACCTGCAGGTCTACGGCGCCGACAAGGTGTGGCGGCAGTTGCAACGCGAGGGACAACCGGTGGCGCGCTGCACGGTCGAGCGGTTGATGCGCCGGCACGGCTTGCGCGGCGTGATGCGCGGCAAGGTCGTGCGCACCACGATCAGCGACAGCAAGGCGCCGTGTCCGCTGGACAAAGTCAACCGGCGGTTCTTGGCCGAGCGACCCAACCAGCTCTGGGTCTCGGACTTCACCTATGTCTCGACCTGGCAGGGCTGGCTGTATGTGGCCTTCGTCATCGACGTGTTCGCGCGCCGCATCGTGGGCTGGCGCGTCAGCACCTCGATGCGAACGGACTTCGTTCTCGACGCTCTTGAGCAGGCGTTGTATGCACGCCAGCCCGAGCGAGACGCGCTGATCTGTCATTCGGATCGTGGGTCGCAATACGTGTCTATTCGGTACACCGAGCGTCTGGCCGAGGCCGGCATCGAGCCGTCGGTGGGCAGCAAGGGCGACAGCTACGACAACGCCCTGGCCGAGACGATCAACGGGCTCTACAAGGCCGAGCTGATTCATCGCCGAGCGCCCTGGAAGACCAGGGAGTCCGTCGAACTCGCCACGCTGGAATGGGTGGCCTGGTTCAACAACCAACGCCTGTTGGCGCCCATCGGCTACATCCCGCCCGCAGAGGCCGAGGCAAACTACTACCGGCAACTCGCCAGTCAAGCCACCACCGTGGTGGCCTGACTTAAACCAAACAGCCTCCACGAATTCCGGGGCGGTTCACGCCGCTGGGCACGTTTCAGGCAGGCTTGGTGGGTGAGGCCTCTTCCGCAAATTTAGATACAAGCACGTCAGTCCATAAGAAAGGGGCCGAAGCCCCTTCCTCCCACTACTTAGCGCTTCTTGATCGGAGGTGGTGGCGAAGGTACTTTCCGGTGCTCCACTGTCGTGGTCTTTGGATGCGACTTTGCGTACTCTTTGGTGACGATGCGACCTGTGCCTGCGTCGCGCGGGATAGTGACATTCTTGGTAGCCATTTGAACCTCATCGAGGAAGGAAAAAACTTGCCCTCGAAACCCTGATCCGTCTAGCATCACACTTGTGAAGGCGATCCTTTGGGATTAGTCACCCCGAGCAAGTCAAATGTTTGGGGCGAAGCGGCTGAGGGTTGCACCCCTTGGCCGTTTTCGTTTCATGGCGACCACCACTGAATCATGAAGACAAGTGGGGATAACCAGCGACTCACTATATCTGGGGTCCAAGGAGCCTTCAAGCACTACCGCTAGTGTGTTCACCAGAAAGTGGCTCCGGCGGCAAAGGGGGCCCTTCCCAGATCTGAAACACACGGAGCCGGACGGCTGTGTGTGGTAAAAACTGGGGTAACTTCAACCCAAAGCCACACTGAGTTTTTTCTCTCCCACGGGGCTTAAGCAGGGTTAAGCTAGGGTGTCCTGCCGGGGGCACCAATGCTGCATTCGCAGCAAAAGCAAGACAACGCAGTGCTGCCTCGTTGAGGCGTCATTCGGGTCGGACAACCAAACCACAGACAGGTTTTTCTTGCGACGAGTTGTCTCGGTGGCCTTGGCGGGTTTCGCTTGCTGCATTGCGCTGCTACTGGGCGAGGGCGTCATTCGGCTCGCAGGACATCATCCATGGACTGCGCTTCCTCGGTTTGACGGCATACCGACCGTGACGCAACCTGACCCCGAGCTGGGCTGGACAAACCGGCCGGGCCAGTACAGGGTGAGCGCCGTGCCCGGAATGACCCCTGTGGATGTCACCATAGACCGTGCTGGCAGCCGGATCACCAGAGATGCCACGAAGCAGGATCCGACTCTGGGCGGAGTGTGGGCAATGGGATGCTCAATCACCTACGGATGGGGTGTAAGCGACCAAGAGACGTATTCCGCAGTGACCGATAGCGTGCTGCACGAGATGCAGACCACCGAAGGCGGAGTGCGGAATCTTGGTGTTGCGGGCTATGGAACCTTGCAGAGTTGGCGCCTGTTTCAGCGCCGAGCCAGTACCGAGCGGTTACCTGGCACCGTCTTGTACGGTTACTTTAGTGGACACGCCGAGCGCAACCTCGCGCTTCCCACTTTCACTCGAACCCTTGATCGTGCGGCATCAAGACAGGCGTGGGTGGCTATGCCATATGTTCGTGTTGGCGCAGACGGTCAAGGCCTGACTTTCTATCCGCCAACCCGATACAGGCGATGGCCGGGGGCTGAACACTCAGCGCTGATCAATCTGGCCCAAGAAACAGCTGATGAGTTTGTACGAAGGGGGCTATCTCCGTCGGCATACAAGGCAACGCGAAAACTCATCCTGGATTTCGCGGACGATGCCCGGTCGCGCGGCGTGAAGTTCATTGTTCTTCTCTTGTATCTATCGGAGGACGATCTTGGCATTCGCGAGTTTTTGTCCGAGCACCAGATCGCATACCTTGACTTGAC
Source organism: Rhizobacter sp. (assembly GCA_046154125.1). Taxonomy (GTDB): domain Bacteria; phylum Pseudomonadota; class Gammaproteobacteria; order Burkholderiales; family Burkholderiaceae_C; genus PBB1. The sequence continues at coordinate 2,900 of JBJXEJ010000062.1, forward strand.
CGATTTGGGTTTTCCCGGTCCAGGGAAGATCATTGAGGGAGATGGCCACCCGAATGCATCAATGCACGAGATCTGGGGACGCAAGATTGCCGCGTATCTCTCGGCAACGATGGGCGTGGCGAACAAGACGAGTCAGTCTGTCACCGAATCCCGGTAGTTCGTACGCAGAGAAGGATCTTGATCCGCCTTGCGCAATACGCAGTTTCCAATGGCCAGAAGATCCAGCTCTGTTCCCATGAAGCAGCGGAATGCATCCTCCGGAGTGCAAACGATAGGCTCACCTCGAATATTGAAACTCGTATTCACCAGGATCGGACAGCCAGTTCTTCGCTTGAATGCCTCTAGTAAAGCGTGATACCTCGGATTGGTGTCGGAATGGACGGTCTGAACTCGGGCCGAGTAGTCCACATGGGTCACGGCCGGGATGGTCGACCGTGGCGTCTTGAGCCTGTCAATCCCGAAGCGGGATTCTTCCTCGGTATTGAGGGCGATTCGCTGGTGAGCATGAACGTCAGCGACGAAGAGCATGTAGGGGCTGTCACGATCAAGTTCAAACCACTCACTGACATCTTCTCGAAGAACTGACGGCGCAAAAGGTCTGAAGGACTCGCGATACTTGACCTTGAGGTTGAGCTTGGTTTGTGCATCTGGCGACCGTGGGTCCGCCAGAATGGAACGAGCGCCTAACGCGCGTGGACCGAATTCCATTCTTCCCTGGAACCACCCGATCGCTTCTCCGTGGATCAGGGCCTCGACGCAGGCGTCGAAGAATTCGGTATCCGCTGCAACTTGAAACTTCGCGCCGACGGCTGTCAGCCGTCGCTCGATATCGGCCTGTGCGAACTCCGGTCCCAGGAAGGAACCTTTCATGGCGTCTCGGCTGGAGCTTGTGATGGTGCGGGGTTGCTCCAGGGCCAAGTGGTACGCGGCCAATGCTGCGCCCAGAGCACCACCTGCATCGCCGGCAGCTGGCTGAACCCAGATGTCGTGGAACTGTTTCTCACGGAGCAGCCGTCCATTTGCGACGCAATTCAAAGCAACTCCGCCAGCCAGGCAAAGGTTCCTCATTCCCGTTTCCAACGCGACAGAGGTCGCAATCCGGCTGATCACCTCCTCGGTCACTGCTTGGATTGACGCGGCCAAGTCCATATCCCTTTGCGTCACCGTGGAGTCCGGGCGCCTCGGAGGCCCTTCGAACAGACAGTGGAACCGCTCGTTCGTCATGGTCAGACCGGTGCAGTAGTCGAAGTACCGCATGTCCAGCCGGAACGAACCGTCTGCCTTCACATCGATCAGGTTGTCCAGGATCCTCTGAGCAAATCTTGGGGATCCGTACGGCGCGAGTCCCATCACCTTGTACTCGCCGGAATTCACTCGGAATCCGGTGTAGTAGGTGAAAGCTGAATACAGAAGCCCCAGAGAATGCGGAAAATGAATTTCTCTGTTCATGGTCAGAGATCGGCCGTGACCGAGGGCAATCGATGACGTTGCCCATTCTCCAACTCCATCCAGCGTCAATACGGCAGCATCATTGAATGGAGATGCGAAGAACGCACTCGCAGCATGGCTGACATGATGCTCGCTGAATAGCAGCCGCTTGTCCCAGTCCACCTGATCATCCAGTCCCCGGAGTTCCTTGAGCAAGAGATCTCTCAGAAAGAGTTTCTCGCGCAGCCAGACAGGGACCGCGACTCGAAAAGATGAGAAACCGGAGGGGGCAAAAGCCAGATACGTTTCAATAAGCCGTTCAAATTTCAGGAGCGGCTTGTCATAAAAAGCCACATAGTCAATTTGACCGGGCCCAGCACCACTTTGATTCAAACACGCAGCAATCGCCTTCGTCGGAAAGCGACTGTCGTGCTTCGATCTGGAGAAGCGCTCCTCTTGCGCGGCAGCAAGGACACTGCCGTCTTGCAGCAAGGCTGCAGCGCTGTCGTGGTAATAAGCGGAAACGCCAAGAATCAGCATTCGCTGCGGTTCAGAAGAGCGTGTAGATGAATGGCGCGAGAACAGAGCCTTGCGCGAATATCAAGAGCCCGCCCACAAGCAGCATCACGAAGATGATTGGGAAAAGCCAATATTTTTTCCGTTGAACGATCAGATTCCACAGCTCTTTCAGAAGGTACATGGTTGGCCTTGCGGGATCTAGAACAGATGTCGAAAACTATCCTTCGTCGGGGATGAGGGCTCGCGATCAACCCAATATGTTTTGCACGTTTTGTCTGGGCGACTCTGCGGGGCGAAGGTCTTGCCCAATGCCCGCATCAGCAACCCAACGGGACAGATCAACAAGAAAAACAAGGCAGCCAGCACAATCGGGCTGACGAGGTGGTGCAGGCAATCGCCGAAAAACATCCACAGTTCGAACGGTCTTCGGAGAAACGACGCCCGAAAAACGGTTGCGACACCAACAAAAAGGCCCGCTCCGAGCAGCAATCCACGAGCCAGTTCGGAAGTGATCGTTGGCCACAGACCCAGTCCGATGAGGCAGATCACCATGAGGAGGCCAAACTTCCTCAAGGCAGACTCGGTCGAAGGCGCCTTGCTGGATTTGGATGCGTGTTCACGCTTCAAAGAATGAGCCTCATGAAATCGTTTCTGGCTGACGAGCGACGTCGCGCGCTACAGGGCAACCTTGATTCGTACGGCAAGGCTCTGAAAGCCGTTCCTCAGCAATTGCTCTTCCAGCCGCGGCTGGAGGTGCCTCAACTTGGCCGCCACCGGCGCGTTGGCGGCGATCAGCGTCCATCCTTGGTCATCGACGGGCCCTGGGGCGAGGTGCGGCATCAACGCCGAGGGAATGCACGACTGGATGGCTGAAAAGCGTCTGGCTGACTCATCAAGCCGACGGCGCAGCGACGCCAGCGGGTTGCTGCGATTCAGCGCTTCGCTGATCGGCAACGCGCTCGGGACGGACGGGGCGGCTTTGCTCATGCTGGATCCAAGTGTAGGTCGCGCGTCTATCAACCCACCGCACGGGCGAAGCCGGCGAGGCTGACACGGTGGAACCAAGTGCCCGGCGGTAAACTCAAGGGCTTTGCCGCGGTGCGTCGGCCAGTTGCCCCGCCCGCAGCCTGTGTCTCACCCGTCGAGACTGATCGATTTCACCCCAGCCCGCAGTGGTCGGCCTCCCGGACCGGCTGCCACGATGCCCCACCCAGTGACACCGCATGTTGCCCAAGATACTCACCCAAATTTTCGGCAGTCGCAACGAGCGGCTGCTAAAGCAGTACCGCCGCGTCGTTGTGCAGGTCAATGCGCTCGAATCGAAATTCGAGGCCCTCGATGATGCAGCGCTAGCCGCCAAAACCACCGAGTTTCGCCAGCGGCATGTCGCCGGTGAAAGCCTGGATGCCTTGTTGCCCGAGGCATTCGCCGTCGTTCGCGAGGGCAGCAAGCGTGCGCTGAAGATGCGCCACTTCGACGTGCAACTGATCGGTGGCATGACGCTGCACGACGGCAAGATCGCCGAGATGCGCACCGGTGAAGGCAAGACGCTGATGGCCACGCTGCCGGTCTACCTGAATGCCATCGCCGACAAGGGCGTGCATGTCGTCACGGTCAACGATTACCTGGCCAAGCGTGACGCCGAGTGGATGGGGCGCCTCTACAACTTCCTGGGGCTGAGCGTCGGGGTCAATCTTCCGCAGATGCAGCGCGAGGAAAAGCAGGCAGCGTACGCCGCTGACGTGACCTATGGCACCAACAACGAATTCGGGTTCGATTACCTGCGCGACAACATGGTGCAGGAGATCGCCGACCGTGTGCAGCGTCAGCTGTCCTATGCCATCGTCGACGAGGTCGATTCGATCCTGATCGACGAGGCGCGCACGCCGCTGATCATCAGCGGCCAGGCCGAAGACCACACCGAGATGTACGTGCGCATCAACGCAGTGGTGCCGATGCTCAGGAAGCAGATCGGCGAAGCGGACCCTCGGACCGGAGAAGGCGTGATCGAGCCGGGTGACTTCACCGTCGACGAGAAGACCCATCAGGTCTACCTGACCGAAGAAGGGCACGAGAACGCGGAGCGCCTGCTGGGCGAAGCCGGCCTGCTGGCCGAAGGCGCCAGTCTGTACGACGCGGCCAACATCACGCTGATGCACCACGTGTATGCCGCGCTGCGTGCCAACCACCTCTACAACCGCGACCAGCATTACGTGGTGCAAAACGGCCAGAATGGCCCGGAGGTGGTGATCGTCGACGAATTCACCGGACGCTTGATGAGCGGGCGCCGCTGGTCCGATGGACTGCACCAGGCGGTCGAGGCCAAGGAGGGCGTGCAGATCCAGAGCGAGAACCAGACGCTGGCGTCGATCACCTTCCAGAACTACTTCCGCATGTACGGCAAGCTGTCCGGCATGACGGGCACCGCCGACACCGAGGCATACGAGTTCCAGGAAATCTACGGTCTCGAGACCGTGGTGATCCCGCCGAACCGTCCGACGGTGCGCAAGGACGAGCTCGATCTGATCTACAAGAGCAGCCGCGAGAAGTTCGAGGCGGTGATCGGCGACATACGCGAATGCCACGAACGCGGCCAGCCGGTGCTGGTCGGCACCACGTCGATCGAGAACTCCGAACTGATCTCAGGCCTGTTGCAGAAGGCGAACCTGCCGCACCAGGTTCTCAACGCCAAGCAGCACGCCAGGGAAGCAGACATCGTCGCGCAGGCCGGGCGGCCGGGCGTGATCACGATCGCCACCAACATGGCCGGTCGCGGTACCGACATCGTGCTCGGTGGCAATGTCGAGAACCAGATCAAGTCGCTGCAGGCCGACCCGAGCCTCACGGAGGCTGATCAACTCAGCCGTGCACAGAAGCTGCACGATGAATGGCAGGGGCTGCATGACAGGGTGAAGACCGAAGGCGGCCTGCGCATCATCGCGACCGAACGCCACGAGTCGCGCCGCATCGACAACCAGTTGCGCGGTCGATCGGGTCGTCAGGGCGATCCGGGTTCGTCGCGGTTCTACCTCTCGCTCGACGATTCGCTGATGCGGATCTTCGCGGGCGATCGCGTGCGTTCCATCATGGAGCGCCTGAAGATGCCCGATGGCGAGGCCATCGAAGCTGGCATCGTCACCCGCAGCATCGAAGGCGCGCAGCGCAAGGTCGAGGCGCGCAACTTCGACGTACGCAAACAGCTGCTCGAGTACGACGACGTCGCCAACGACCAGCGCAAGGTCATCTATCAGCAGCGCAACGAGATTCTCGAGGCGCAGAGCCTGATGGAGCAGATCGCCAGCCTGCGACGCAGCACCATGGCCGATGTCGTGCGTACCTTCGTACCGTCCGAGAGCCTGGAGGAGCAGTGGGACCTCGACGGTCTGGAGAAGGTGCTGCGCGAGGAGTGGCAGCTCGAGTTGCCTCTGAAGGCCGAGGTAGAGGCCAGCTCGTCGATCACCGATGACGACATCGTGGAGCGCGTCGCCAAGGCGGCCGACCAGCTGTTCGACGCCAAGGTCGAAATGGTCGGCGTCGACCAGTTCACGCCCTTCATCCGGATGATCTTCCTGCAGTCGATCGACCAGCACTGGCGCGAGCACCTGGCGGCTCTCGACTACCTTCGTCAGGGCATCCACCTGCGCGGTTATGCGCAGAAGAACCCCAAGCAGGAATACAAGCGCGAGGCCTTCGAGCTGTTCAGCCAGTTGCTCGACGTGATCAAGATGGATGTGACGCGCACCTTGATGGCCGTGCGCATCCGCTCGGCCGAGGAAGTGGCGCAGGCGGCCGAAGAAATCGAACAGCGTGCCGAACGCATCGCCAACGTCACGTACACCCACCCGAACGAGGACGGCAGCCTGTCAATCGACCCAGCGCAGGACAACATGGACCCGGCGATGCAGGTGGCGTCGGACATGGGCCAGCGTGCCGGCATCCCAGCCGAATATGCCCGTGCCGGGCGCAACGATCCCTGCCCATGTGGCAGCGGCAAGAAGTTCAAGGTCTGTCACGGCAAGCTCGCCTGAGGAGTCACGATGCCCGTCAATCTGCAAGCACCGGATCCGCATGACCTGAAGCCGGTGGCGGGCGTGCGCCTCGGCACCGCCATGGCGGGCGTGCGCAAGGCCAACCGGCGTGATGTGCTCGTCGTCACGCTGGCCGAGGACTCTCAGGTGGCCGGCGTGTTCACGAGCAACCGCTTCTGCGCCGCGCCGGTGCAGCTGTGCCGGCAACATCTTGCGATCGATCGCCAAACGGCACCGGGCATCCGGGCGCTGCTGATCAACACCGGCAATGCCAATGCAGGGACGGGCGAAGACGGTCTGGCGCGTGCGCGCTCGACCTGCGTGGAACTGTCAGCCCGGTTGGGTCTGAATCCCGATCAGGTGCTGCCCTTCTCGACCGGCGTGATCATGGAAACGCTGCCGAACGATCGCATCGAGGCCGGCCTGCCCGCCGCGCTGGCCGATCTGGATGCAGACCACTGGGCCACGGCCGCCGAAGCCATCATGACCACCGACACGTTGCCTAAAGCCGCGTCGGTCCAGGTGCAGATCGGCGGAAAGACGGTCACCGTCACCGGCATCAGCAAGGGCGCCGGGATGATCCGCCCGAACATGGCGACGATGCTCGGCTTCGTCGCCACCGATGCGGTGCTGGCGCCTGGCTTGGTTGAGACGCTGGTTCGCGATGCGGCTGACCGTTCGTTCAACCGCATCACGATCGATGGCGACACCTCGACCAACGATTCCTTCGTGTTGATCGCCACCCAACAGGCCGGCCATGCACCGATCACGCAACTCGACAGCGGTGACGGTGCGCTTCTGCGTGAAGCAGTGATCAAGGTGTCCACGACGCTGGCCCAGGCCATCGTGCGCGATGGCGAAGGCGCAACGAAGTTCATCGCAGTGCAGATCGATGGCGGGGCAACGGAAGCGGAATGCCGGCTGGTGGCATATGCGATCGCGCACTCTCCGCTGGTCAAGACCGCGTTCTTCGCCAGCGACCCGAACCTCGGGCGCATCCTGGCCGCGGTGGGCTATGCCGGCATCGCCGATCTGGATCAGACGCTGATCGACCTCCACCTCGACGACGTGCATGTGGTGCAGCGCGGTGGGCGCCACCCGGCCTATCGTGAAGAAGACGGCCAGCGGGTGATGAAGCAAAGCGAGATCACCGTTCGGGTGAATCTGCATCGAGGCAACGCCAGCACCACCGTGTGGACCTGCGACCTCAGCTACGACTACGTGAAGATCAACGCCGATTACCGGAGTTGATACGGCGTTGACTCAGGCGCTTGGCGCCTGCCTGCCCGTCGGCAGGCGGTCCACCGCATCGGTGATCAGTGCGTCGACGCCCCACTTGAACAACCGGTCGGCCACTGCGGCGTCGTTCACGGTGTAGGCCAGCACGAGCCACCCGGCCACATGCATTTGCTCGATCACGCCCAAGTGCAGAAGGGGTTGGTGTGCGACGACCGCCCGGCAATCCAGCTCCTGTGCCTGCTCGAACCAACCAGGGGCCAGGGCATCCAGCAGAAGCGCACGCGGCAAGCGGGGGGCTGACTGGCGCGCTGCGGCCAGCGCCTCGGGCGAGAACGAACTCAGCAGTGGCAGGGTCGGCTGCCCCGCCCACAGCCGGTCGGCCTCGGCGGCGACCCGCGTTCCGGTGAGGGATTCCAGCCCTGGCGTCGCCTTGATCTCGATGTTCAGCAGCGAGCCGCTGTCGATGCAGAACCGGGCGATCGTGGCCAGCCGCGGAATCGGTTCACCCGCAAACGGCGCGCTGTGCCATCGGCCGGCATCCAGTGTCGACAACTCCGCCCAGTTGCGATCGCCGGCGATGCCGGTCTGGCCGGTAGTGCGTTCCAGCGTCGCGTCGTGCATCAGGAACACCACGCCATCGGCACTGAGCTTCACATCGCATTCGAAGGCTCTGACGCCCAGCCGTGCGCCGGAGCGGAAGGCGGCCAGCGTGTTCTCGGGGGCCAGGCGTCCGGCTCCACGGTGCGCCAGCCACCGTATGGTTCGCCATGCGTCCAAGCCGTCGAGGCTGCGGATGTCGGGGGTCATGGAGCGTGGGCTCGTGAAGATTCGGAGTGCAGGCGTGCCGGCCCCGCAACGATAGACCCTACGCCGCCAGCGCGATGCGGGATCACCCTGGTTTTCCCGGGGCCAGCGGCGACAATCGGGGATCCGCGCTACGCGCTCGCGTCGACTCCGTGCCTTGTGCCGCTGGCGGCGTGTCCAAACTCATCCATGAACGCACCCACGACCCTCATCGAACTGGCGTCCGCGACCCGCGTCGAGACCGGCACGCCTCGCCTGCGCGAGATTCCGTACAACTACACCTCTTTCTCCGACCGCGAGATCGTGCTGCGCCTGCTGGGCGCGCGGGCCTGGGAACTGCTCGGTCGGCTGCGCAGCGAACGCCAGACCGGCCGGTCAGCCCGCATGCTGTACGAGGTGCTGGGCGACATCTGGGTCGTGCAGCGCAACCCCTATCTCCAGGACGACCTGCTCGACAACCCGAAGCGGCGCAGACTGCTGATAGATGCGCTGCATCACCGCCTCCAGGAGATCGAAAGCCGCGCGACCCCGTCGGACGGCGACCACCATGGCGATGTCAATGAGTTGCTGGCCTGCGCCAAGGCGGCGGTTCGGCGTTTCGCCGATCAGTTCGAGGAAGTCGCCACGCTGCGCCGTCGTGCCACGCGCTCGCTGCGCCGCTGCACCGCCGCTGACAACGTCAAGTTCGATGCGCTCTCGCGCGTGTCGCACGTCACCGATGCGACCGACTGGCGCGTCGAGTACCCGTTCGTCGTTCTGACGCCCGACACAGAGGCCGAGATGGCCGCGCTGGTCAAGGGCTGCGTTGAGCTCGGGCTGACCATCATCCCGCGCGGTGGCGGCACCGGCTACACCGGCGGCGCGATCCCGCTGACCTGGAACAGCGCGGTCATCAACACCGAGAAGCTCGAGGCGATGAGCGAGGTCGAGATGCGCCAGCTTCCTGGCGTCGATCAACCCGTCGCCACGGTGTGGAGCGAAGCGGGCGTCGTCACGCAGCGCGTGGCCGATGCGGCCGAGCGCGGCGGCTTCGTCTTTGCGGTCGACCCGACCTCGGCCGAGGCGAGCTGCATCGGCGGCAACATCGCGATGAACGCCGGCGGCAAGAAGGCCGTGCTGTGGGGCACCGCGCTCGACAACCTGGCATCGTGGCGCATGGTCACGCCCGAGGCGAAGTGGCTCGAAGTCACGCGGCTGAACCACAACCTGGGCAAGATCCACGATGTCGAAGTCGCGAGCTTCGAGCTGAAGTACTTCGACGCCAGCGGCAAGACGCTGGAACGCACGGAGCGGCTCGACATTCCCGGCGGCACCTTCCGCAAGGAGGGCCTGGGCAAGGACGTGACCGACAAGTTCCTGGCCGGTTTGCCGGGCGTCCAGAAGGAAGGCTGCGACGGTCTGATCACCAGCGCGCGCTGGATCGTGCACAAGATGCCCGCGCATGTCCGCACGGTGTGCCTCGAGTTCTTCGGCAACGCCAAGGATGCGGTGCCGAGCATCGTCGAGATCAAGGACTACCTGTTCGCGCAGGCGAAAGCCGGCGGTGCGGTGCTGGCGGGGCTGGAACACCTGGACGACCGCTACCTGAAGGCGGTCGGCTACGCGACCAAGAGCAAGCGCGCCCACGTTGGCTCGAACGCGTCCGGTCTTCCGAAGATGGTGCTGTTCGGCGACATCGCTGGCGATGATGCCGACATGGTCGCTCGCGCGACCAGCGAGGTCATCCGCATCGCCAACAGCCGTGCAGGCGAAGGCTTCGTCGCGGTCAGCCCCGAGGCACGCAAGAAGTTCTGGCTCGATCGCAAGCGGACCGCTGCGATCAGCAAGCACACCAACGCCTTCAAGGTGAACGAGGACGTGGTGATCCCGCTGCCGCGCATGGGCGAGTACACCGATGGCATCGAGCGCATCAACATCGAACTGAGCCTGCGCAACAAGCTGGCGCTGCTCGACGCGCTGGAGGCGTTCTTCCGCAAGGGGCAGCTGCCGCTCGGCAAGGGTGACGACGCAGTCGACATCCCGCCGGCCGAACTGCTCGAAGACCGAGTTCAGCAGGCGCTGGCCCTGATCGTCGAGGTGCGAGCGCTTTGGCAGCACTGGATGACGCACCTGGACAGCAGCGATGGGGAACGCAGCTACTTTGCCCCCTTGCAGGACCGCACTCTGCGCGCCTCATGGAAAGTGCAGGTGCGTGCTCCGCTGCAGGCGATCTTCGCCGGCGCGGCGCTGTCGCCGATCGTCGACGCCTGCCAGGCGATCCACAAGGAGGTGCTGCACGGCCGGGTGTGGATCGCGCTGCACATGCACGCCGGCGATGGCAATGTGCACACCAACATTCCCGTCAACAGCGACGACTACGACATGCTTCAGACCGCGCATGAAGCGGTCGCGCGCATCATGAATCTGGCGCGTCGTCTCGACGGCGTGATCTCCGGCGAGCACGGCATCGGCATCACGAAGCTCGAGTTCATGACCGACGCCGAACTGGCCGAGTTCGCCGCGTACAAGCAGCGAGTCGATCCCGAGGGACGCTTCAACAAGGGCAAGCTGTTGCGTGGCGGAGCGGGGCGGTCCGGCGTTTCCGACGTCGGTACCTCGTCCGAGGTGCGGCCGTCGGACCTCAGCCAGGCCTACACGCCCAGCTTCGGGCTGATGGGCCACGAGTCGCTGATCATGCAGCAGAGCGACATCGGTGCGATCGCCGACAGCGTCAAGGACTGCATGCGCTGCGGCAAGTGCAAGCCGGTGTGCGCGACCCACGTGCCGCGCGCCAACCTGTTGTACAGCCCGCGCAACAAGATCCTCGCGACCTCGCTGCTGGTCGAGGCGTTCCTTTACGAGGAGCAGACCCGCCGCGGCATCAGCCTGCGGCACTGGGAAGAGTTCGAGGACGTGGCAGACCACTGCACCGTGTGCCACAAGTGCCTGACCCCCTGTCCGGTCAAGATCGACTTCGGCGAGGTGTCGATGAACATGCGCAACCTGTTGCGCAAGATGGGCAAGAAGAGCTTCCGGCCGGGCAACGCGGTTGCGATGACGTTCCTGAACGCGACCAGCCCGCAGACGATCAACCTGATGCGCAGTGCGATGGTCGGTGTCGGCTTCAAGGCGCAGCGGCTGGCGAATGACCTGTTGCAGCGCCTGGCGCGCAAGCAGACCTCGGCTCCTCCGGCGACCGTGGGCACGGCGCCGTTGAAGGAGCAGGTGATCCACTTCATCAACAAGAAGCTCCCCGGCGGCTTGCCGAAGAAGACTGCGCGCGCCTTGCTCGACATCGAGGACAAGGACTACGTGCCGATCATCCGCAATCCGCAGACGACGACGGCAGAGACGGAGGCGGTGTTCTATTTCCCGGGCTGCGGTTCGGAGAGGCTGTTCTCGCAGGTCGGGCTGGCAACGCAGGCGATGCTGTGGCACGCCGGCGTGCAGACGGTGCTGCCACCGGGTTACCTGTGCTGCGGCTATCCGCAGCGTGGCAGCGGCCAGTACGACAAGGCCGACAAGATCATCACTGACAACCGGGTGCTGTTCCACCGCGTCGCCAACACGCTGAACTACCTGGACATCAAGACGGTGGTGGTGAGTTGCGGCACCTGCTACGACCAGCTCCAGGGCTACCAGTTCGACAAAATCTTCCCGGGGTGCCGGATCATCGACATCCACGAGTACCTGCTGGAGAAGAACATCACCTTGCCCGGACAGGGCGGCTATCTGTACCACGACCCCTGCCACAGCCCGATGAAGCTGCAGGAGCCGATGAAGACCGTGAAGGCACTGCTCGGGGCCAACGTGATCGACGCAAAGCGCTGCTGCGGCGAAAGCGGCACGCTGGGCGTGACGCGGCCCGACATCAGCACGCAGGTCCGATTCCGCAAGGAAGAGGAGTTGCGCAAGGACGAAGCCGCGCTGCGGCAGACCGGCGCGGTGCCTGACACCGGCGCGGTGAAGATCCTGACCTCTTGCCCGAGCTGCCTGCAGGGCCTGAGTCGCTACACCGGTGACCTCCAGAACGGCCTGCTCGAAGCCGACTACATTGTCGTCGAGATGGCCAACCAGTTGCTCGGCCCCGATTGGATGCCGCAGTACGTGGAGCGCGCGAATCAGGGTGGCATCGAGCGGGTGCTGGTCTGATGCAGGGTTGCCCGCTGTGCGAGTCGCCCGGCGGCGTGCTGATTGCGCAGGGGCCGCGCTGGCGCGTCATCCGCGCTGACGACGCGGCATTCCCGGCCTTTTACCGGGTGGTGTGGACGGAGCACGTCGGGGAGTTCAGCGAGTTGCCCGCTGCGCGACGCGCCGAGTGCATGGAGGTCGTCTGCGCGGTCGAGCAGGTGTTGATTGACGCGCTGCGTCCAGCCAGGATCAACCTCGCCGCGCTGGGCAACTTGGTTCCGCATCTGCATTGGCATGTGATCGCGAGGTTCGAGGCGGACAGCCATTTCCCGCAACCGATCTGGGGCGTGCAGCAGCGCGAGTCCGTGTCGCCGTTGGCCCTGCTGCGGGTTGGATTGCCGCAACTTGATGAGCAGGTTGCCGGGGCACTGGCAGCCCTTTGTCAGCGGTTGTGACAGCGAGGACCGAAGGCACGCGTTCGCTACACTGCCCTGATCGCTCACGCAGTCGCTCAACACCCACATGGCTGGACTCACCGCAGACACCCCCCAACCCACTGCCGTGACCGTGCACCAGCAATCGCGCGTGCTCGAAATCGGATTTTCGGACGGCAGTGAGTACCGCATTCCGTTCGAGCTGATGCGTGTGTATTCGCCGTCTGCCGAGGTGCAGGGCCACGGGCCTGGGCAAGAGGTCCTGCAGACCGGCAAGCGGCATGTCGACGTGATCGGCCTGGAGCCGGTGGGCAACTACGCGGTGCAGCCGACGTTCTCGGACGGCCACAACACCGGCATCTATTCCTGGGACTACCTGCACTTTCTGGGGTCGCAGCAGGCGCAGTTGTGGCAACAGTACGAAGAGCGTCTGACCGCTGCCGGGATGAATCGGGACGCGCCGATGGCGGTTGACACCGGTTCTTCCTGCGGCAGCCACAGCCATTGATTTCGCACCCGAGCCCACCGTGAGCAACACCCATTTCGGTTTCAAGTCCGTCGACGAGTCGCAGAAGGCCAGCCGTGTGCGTGGTGTCTTCGACTCCGTGGCGTCCCGCTACGACGTCATGAATGACCTGATGTCGATGGGACTGCACCGTGCCTGGAAGGCCTACACGATCGCCGTGGCAAATGCGCGCGCTGGTGATCGAGTGCTCGATATTGCCGGCGGCACGGGCGACCTGGCTTCCGCCTTCAGCAAGAAGGTCGGCCCAAGCGGCACCGTTGTCCACACCGACATCAACGAAGCGATGTTGCGACAGGGCCGCGACCGACTCACCGATGCGGGCATCCTGCTGCCGACCGCGATCTGCGATGCCGAGGCTCTGCCGTTCGCCGCGTCCACCTTCGATCTCGTGTCGGTGGCTTTCGGGCTGCGCAACATGACGCACAAGGAACGGGCGCTGACCGAGATGAACCGGGTGCTTCGCCCAGGCGGCCGCTTGCTCGTACTCGAGTTCTCGAAGGTGGCGAAGCCGCTGGAAAAGGCCTACGACTGGTACTCGTTCAAAGTGCTGCCGAAGATCGGCCAGTGGGTTGCCGGCGATGCGGACAGCTACCGCTATCTGGCCGAGTCAATCCGCATGCATCCGGATCAGGACACGTTGAAGGGAATGATGAAGATCGCCGGATTCGCGCATGTAGACGTGCACAACCTGAGTGCCGGCGTGGTTGCGCTGCACGTGGGCATCAAGTGTTGATCGGCAACCCTCCCGATCGCTTTCTGAACCGGTGGAGAACCTCCGAATGATTTCTCGAATTGACTTGCCCACTGCATGTGTCGCGCGGATGCAGTCTGGCCGGATCGTGCTGATCGCATTTCTGGCGTCCATCGCTGGGCTGTCCGGCTGCACCGACAAGCACCAGGATGCGACAGCGACTCAGGCGGCGGCCAAGGTGAATCGCGAGGAGATCACCGTTCACCAGATCAATTTCGTGTTGCAGCAGCAGCGCGGGCTGAAGCTGGAGCAGGCCGAAGCCGCCAGCAAGCAGATCCTGGAGCGTCTGATCGATCAGGAACTGGCGTTCCAGAAGGCCCAGGATCTCCGGCTCGACCGCGATCCAAGGGTGGTCCAGTTGATCGAAGCCGCGAGGCGCGAGATCGTTGCGCGTGCCTATGCCGAAAAATCTGGCGAAGCTGCGGCCAAGCCGTCTGCCGACGAGATCAAGAAGTACTACGACGCGCATCCCGCCCTGTTCAGCGCGCGGCGCATCTACACGCTGCAGGAGGTGGTCATTGAAGCCAAGGCAGGGCAGGTCCCGGCGCTGCGTGAGCAGCTTACTGGCTCGAAGAGCATGAATGAGTTCGTCGAGTACCTCAAGTCCAACAGCTACCGGTTCACCGGCAACCAGGCAGTGCGGACGGCCGAACAGCTGCCGCTGAACATGCTCGATGCGATTTCCAAATTGAGCGATGGACAGGCGATGCTGGTTCCGACGGGTGCTGGCGCCCAGGTCATCGTGCTGGTGGGTTCCAGGACCGATCCGGTCGACGAAGTGCGCGCCGCGCCGATGATCGAGCAGTTCTTGCTGAACGATTCCCGGCGCAAGTTGGTGGAGGCCGACATGAAGGCACTGCGAGCTGCGGCGAAGATCGAGTACGTCGGCACGTTCGCGAAAGCTGCCGCGAGCTCACCCGCTGCGTCCCTTTCCCTTCCTGGCCTGGCTGCGTCGGCTGCTGCGGCACAGGACGGCATTGCTGTGCCGCTCGACTCGGAGTCCGTTGGCAAGGGAATGGGCTTGAAATGACGTCAACGAAGCCCGTCAGCCTCGTGCTCGCCACCGCGTTTGCGGTGTTTGCGTGCAACTCGCCAGCGTCAGCGCAGGCCGTCGCGCCAACGGCAGTCTCCAAGCTGGCTGTTGCCGAATATCGCCTGGGTGCGGGTGATCTGGTGCGCATCACCGTGTACCAGAACCCCGACCTGACGCTTGAGGCGCGCATCGGGGACTCGGGCAACACGAGCTTTCCCTTGCTGGGTAATGTGAGGATCGGCGGTCTGGCCGTTTCAGCCGCAGAAAAACTGATTGCAGACGGTCTGCGCGACGGCGGCTTCGTCAAGCAACCGCAGGTGAGCATCCTGGTGCTCCAGGTTCGCGGCAATCAGGCGTCGGTGTTGGGGCAGGTGAATCGGCCGGGCCGTTTCCCGATCGAGGTGGTCGATATGCGCCTGTCGGATCTGCTGGCCACGGCCGGTGGCATTGCGGCGAACGGCGCGGACATGGTCATCCTGGTCGGAACGCGCGACGGCAAACCCATCAGGCGCGAACTCGACTTGCCATCCATCTTTCGCAGCGCCAGCCGCGAGGATGACGTCACCGTCCAGAACGGGGACGTGATCTATGTCGAGCGTGCTCCGATGGCCTACATCTACGGCGAAGTCCAGCGACCGGGCCCGATGCGGATCGAGCGCGGCATGACCGTGATGCAGGCGCTGGCCACCGGGGGCGGCTTGACCCAGCGTGGCACCGAAAAAGGCTTGCGCATCCATCGCAAGGGCGTCGATGGCAAGGTTCAGGTCGTCCAACCCGCGATGGACGACGCCTTGCGCGACGGCGACGTGGTCTATGTCAAGGAAAGCCTGTTCTGATGTGTTCGAACGATTCAGGCCCGCCCAATCCCTGAGTACTCGATTCCGAGCGTGCGCATGAATGCCGGTTCATAGAGGTTGCGGCCGTCGATCACCACCGGCTGCTTCAGCATCGCCTTGATCGCATCGAAGTCCGGACTCTTGAACTCCTTCCATTCGGTGATGATGACCAGCGCGTCGGAGCCCTCCAGCGCCTGTGTCTGGTTGTCGACGAAGGCCAGTCCCTTCACCCCTTCAAGGACCCGCTTGGCTTCAGGTATCGCGACCGGGTCGTAAGCCTTGATCCTGGCGCCGCGCTTGACGAGCTCGGCGATCACGATGCGGCTCGGTGCGTCGCGCATGTCGTCTGTGTTGGGCTTGAAGGCGAGTCCCCAGACCGCGAACTGGCGTCCGCTCAGGTCTTCGCCGAAGCGCTTGACGACCTTGTCGACGAGCACGTGCTTCTGCTTCTCGTTGGCGGCCTCGACTGCGGTCAGGACCTGCAGGGTGACGCCGTTGTCCTGTGCGGTGTGCACCAGTGCTTTCACGTCCTTCGGAAAGCATGAGCCACCGTAGCCCGCGCCGGCGTACAGGAAGTGCGTGCCGATGCGCGGGTCGCTTCCTATTCCCTTGCGCACCAGCTCGATGTCGGCGCCGACCTTCTCCGCCAGCAGCGCCAGCTCGTTCATGAAGCTGATCCGCGTGGCGAGCATCGAGTTCGCCGCGTACTTGGTGAACTCGGCGCTCTTGATGTCCATCACCAGCAGCCGGTCGTGGTTGCGCATGAACGGTGAATAGATCGATCGCATCAACAGGATCGCACGTTCGTCGTCGGCACCGATGACGATGCGGTCGGGGCGCATGAAGTCTTCGACCGCGGCACCTTCCTTCAGGAACTCGGGATTCGAGACCACTGAAAACTCGAGTTCGACGCCGCGCTTGGCCAACTCCTCTGCCACGGCTGCGCGCACCCGGTCACCGGTACCCACCGGCACCGTGCTCTTGTCTACGATGACCTTGTAGTCGGTCATGTGCCGGCCCACGTTGCGGGCCGCAGCAACGACGTACTGCAGGTCGGCCGAGCCGTCTTCGTCCGGGGGCGTGCCGACGCCGATGAATTGAAGGGTGCCGTGGTTGACTGCGGCGATCACGTCGGTGGTGAACTGCAGTCGGCCCGCGGCCCGATTGCGCTTGACGACGTCGAGCAGCCCCGGCTCGTGAATCGGAATGCCTCCGTCTTCGAGAATCTTGATCTTCGCGGCGTCGACGTCGAGGCAGACGACATGGTTGCCCATTTCCGCCAGGCAGGCCCCTGTGACCAGTCCGACATAGCCGGTGCCGATGATGGTGATTTTCATGGTTTGGTTCTGGGAGATTGAATGATGTTGTGATTACTGCAGGCGACCGTAGGTGTCCTCGAATCGCACGATGTCGTCCTCACCGAGGTAGCTTCCGGACTGCACCTCGATGATCTCGAGCGGGACCTTGCCCGGGTTCGACAGGCGGTGTGCCTGGCCCAGCGGGATGTAGGTGCTCTGGTTCTCGGTCAGAAGGGTCACCTGGTCGCCGTTGGTCACTTCGGCGGTTCCGCTCACGACGATCCAGTGCTCTGCGCGGTGATGATGCATCTGCAGGCTCAATGTGGCCCCGGGCTTGACCATGATCCGCTTGACCTGGAAGCGCGACCCGGAATCGATGCTGTCATACCAGCCCCAGGGGCGATGGACCTGTCGATGAAGGGTGTGCTCGCTGCGGCCGTCGCGCTGCAACTGGCCGACGATCTGCTTGACTTCCTGACTGCAGGTGCGGCGTGTCACCAGCACCGCGTCGGGTGTCTCCACCACCACCACATCGTCCAGACCGATCACGCCGACCAGGCGGCTTGTGGCGTGCACCAGCGTGTTGCGGCTGTCGCGCAGCAATGCATCACCGTGGCTGGCGTTGCCGGCGGCGTCCTTGGCACTGACTTCCCACACGGCATCCCAGGCGCCCAGATCAGACCAGCCGGCATCCATCGGCACCATGCGAATGTCGAACTCGGGGGACTCCGGGCAGCGTTCCATCACGGCGTAGTCGACCGACTCGCTGGGGATGCTTGCGAATGCGGTGCGATCCGGACGCACGAAGCTCGCATCCGTCGTGCGCTGGTCCCACGAGGTCTGCGTGGCACTGGCGATATCGGGTCTGAACTGCCGCAGCGCCTTCAGCCACACCGAGGCGCGCACCACGAAGATGCCACTGTTCCAGTAGTAGCGGCCGTCGGCCACATAGCGTTGCGCGGTCGCCAGATCCGGCTTCTCGACGAACTCGGCCACCGTCTGTGCGGCGTTCGAATCCCCGCCCTCGGAGTTGGCGCAGCGCAGGTAGCCAAATCCGGTTTCCGGGCCCGTGGGAGCGATGCCGAGCGTGATGATCGCGCCGTTTGCAGCCGCCCGCACGGCGCGTTGCAGCGCCAGGGTGAATGCCGCTTCGTCGACGTAGGCGTGATCGGCTGCCGTCACCGCCAGCACCGGGTCTGCGCCGTCGGCGGTTGCGTGCAGCGCAGCCAGCGTCATCGCCGGCGCGGTGTTGCGCCCCATGGGTTCGAGCAGCACCGTGGCGGGCGGCAGCTTCAATTCACGCAGCTGATCCAGCACGAGAAAACGGTGCTCTTCGTTGCCGACCACGAGCGGCGGAGCGACTGCGATGTCGGCGGATGCCAGACTCGCAAGCCGCTGCGCCGCCTGCTGAAACAGGCTCTGGTTGCCCTGCAGAACCAGGAACTGCTTCGGATGCTGCGCACGGGACAGTGGCCACAGCCGCGTACCGCTGCCCCCGGCCATGATCACAGGTTGGACGGATATGGATGTCATGGATTTGTCAATTCGGCTGATCTTGGCATTGAACGAGGGGGCGATGCCGGGCCGGCCGGCATTTTGTGCGTGCCTGATTAGGCAAAACCGTTCGGATTCAGACTTTGCCAGCGCCATGTGTCAACACACATCGTGTCGATGTCACGGGTCGCCAGCCACCCCAAATATTCACGCGCCCGCGTGGCGTCCGCATAACAGGAGGCCACGTCACCCGGGCGCCGGGCAACGATGTCGTACGGGATCGGCCGCCCACTGGCTTTCTCGAAGGCCCGTACCAGTCCGAGGACGCTGCAGCCGTGGCCGGTGCCAAGGTTGACGGTGATCGATCCTCCTTCGCTGTCCAGCAGGTGTCGCAGCGCGGCCACGTGCCCTTCGGCGAGGTCGGTGACGTGAATGTAGTCGCGCACGCCGGTACCGTCGGGGGTGTCGTAGTCGTCGCCGAACACCTGCAGCCTCGGACGCTTGCCCACCGCCACCTGGCTGATGTACGGCATCAGGTTGTTGGGGGTGCCGCGTGGGTCTTCACCGATCAGCCCGCTTTCGTGCGCACCCACTGGATTGAAATAGCGCAGCAGCGCGATGCGCCAGCGCGGATCGGCCTTCTCGATATCCCGCAGGATGTTTTCGCCCATCAACTTGGTGGCGCCGTAGGGGTTGGTGGTGACCAGCGGCGCGTCTTCCGTGATCGGCAGCCGCTCGGGTGCGCCGTACACCGTGGCGCTCGAACTGAACACCAGCGCCTTGCCGCCGAACAGTGTCGTCGCGCCGGCCACGCTGAACAGTCCTCCGAGGTTGTTCCGGTAGTACTCGAGGGGCTTGGCAGTGCTTTCGCCCACAGCCTTGAACGCTGCGAAATGCACGACGGCAGCGATCGAACGACGCTGGAAGAGGGCGGTCATGGCCGAGGTGTCGCACACGTCGATGCGCTCGAAATCCGCCGTGCGACCTCCCAGCCTTCGCAGCCGGTTCAGCACCTCCGGAGAGCTGTTTGAAAAATCATCGACACCGACGACATCGAACCCGGCGGCCCACAAGGCCAGCCAGGTGTGCGAGGCGATGTAACCGGTGGCGCCGGTCAACAGGATGGTGCTTCTCATTGCAATTTGATCTCCGCGGTGCAGGTTGCCGAACTGGCACCGTAGCCGAATGACAGGGAACCCGAGGCATTGCGTGTCTCGCGACTGACACGACAGGAAAGTGCCACGTTGCGCAGGGGTTCGTAGGTGACTCCAAGCAAGGCGCTGTGCAGCGAATCGCTGCCTTCGAGTGATCCATTGACAAGCGACCGGTGGTTGGCACGAAACCCTGCGTCGACGCGTATTTTCGGACTCAGCGTGTACGCAGCGTTCAGGAACAGGGCATTCGTGATTCGACTGGTGTCACCCGCAGTTCCGTTTTGCGAATCATCGACCTTCAGGAATCCGCTCTCCGCGCCGCTGTCCCGGCTGAATGAGGTCTTGATCTGCAATTTCCCGGTGGGCCGGTACGTCCAGATCAACTGGCCGGTGGCGCCTGAAAAATCGAGTGCCGAGCCCCCGCCTTTCGACTCTTGCCTGCCCAGGCTGAGTCGCCCATCCAGTGTGCTGAGTCCGCTGGCGAACCAGGTCCCCGACAGGTCGATGTCGCGGCGGTCGAAATCCCGGGCAGACCCTTCAGACCGGCCGTGCGCAAATCGCAGACCGGCTCCCAATCTCAATCCGGTGCTGGGCCGGTAGAAAAGTCCCAGACCGACAGCGTCTTGAGTCAAGCCGTTGGCCTGATAGGCGGCGTCCGAGTACCGCAGCGTGCGGTGGCCCAGGGACGCCTCGACCGCCAGCAACGCTGCCGCGCCGTACTTGACCCGTGCAACGGTCTCGCCACGGGTCTCGATGTTTCGCTTGGTCGACTGCGCGGTGTTGGTTCCGCCATAGTTGAAAAGCCCCTCGGCGCCCGCGAAGCTCAAGGCCCCCGAAAGATTTCCAACGGTTTCCCAATCGAGACCGGCGCTGAGGCGATAGCTTGTGTGATCGAGTTGGGTCAAGTCCTCGAAACGGGTTTCGCCCAGGCTTCCTCTGGCGTACACGCGTTGCCGTCCGATCGGTTGATCGAAGCCTGCCGACAAACCGGCGGTGTAAGAGGTGTCCGCAATGGCCCGGGGCAGACGAAACACATTCGAGTCATGGGCCATGGACGCGTTGGCGCCGAGGTAGAACGGATTCGGCTCGGCGCTCGTGGGTCCTGCAAGCGCCATGAGCAGCACTGCCCACAACGCTTCCCATGCTGGGGCGTTCGATCGTGTTCGGCGTTTGAGCGACATGGGGGAGTCCTGGGAAAGGGGGCCCCGGCGGTCATTCAAGTTCTGGGCCCGGACCACGAGAAGATTAAAACCGCGTTGAGCGGATTCGAGCGTCGAGCTGGTGCGCGCAGGTGAATCAGTTTGTGAGCGCCGGCCTTCCAGTCCGGTCTGGCGCGAAGGGTTGCAAGCGCCGCTGGAGTGTCCCTTCCCGTGTTGCGAGAGCCGCCTCGAAGCGCACTTTCGGGTGCCACAATCTCCCGATGTTCACCGTGCTCTATGACACTCTGGCGGCGGCGGTTGCGGCCCGTGCGACGTTGCTCGTCAACCATGTCCTGGCCTCGGAGCCGGTGGCGGCCGGTCGCCTGCGTGCGCATGCCGGGCGGTGTCTGCAGATCCGATTGCTTGATTGGCCCGGGAGGCTGCCTGCGTTGCCGATGCTTCGCTTCGCCATCACCCCGGCTGGGCTGCTGGAGTGGCGGCCCGAGGGGTCCGGGGTCGCTGCGCAGTCGGGTGTCGAAGCGCCGGTCGACCTCGACATCGCAGTACAGGCGGGCAACCCGGCTGCAGTGCTGATGCAGGGCTTGATGGGCCGGCGACCGGCGGTGGCGATTTCTGGCGATTCTTCGCTGGCTGCGGATGTCAGCTGGGTGATCGACAACCTGCGCTGGGACCTGCGCGACGACATGGCCCGTGTCGTCGGGGAGCTTCCGGCGCGCGAGTTGGCGCGCCAGGCCACGGCAATGGCTGCGGGTTTGCGCCGCGCCGTACAGGCGCTGGTGCAACGTGCGACCACGGAGCGTGAGGGTGCCTCGTCTCCAGGCGGGTTCGGCGGCGCTGCCCAGTCCCCCTCGCCGGCACAACGGCCGGCACGATGAGGCACCTGGCCCGCCTTCTCTTCATCGTCTTCACGGTTTATCGGTTCGGGCTCGACGAGCTCGCGCTGTCGAACTTCCGCCAGCGCTGGGTGCGCAATCTGGTTCGCCTGGGCACCATCGGCCGCCGCCTGGACGCACCGCGCGGCGAGCGCCTGCGACTGGCGCTTGAGCGGCTGGGTCCGATCTTCGTCAAGTTCGGCCAGGTGTTGTCGACGCGCAGGGATCTGATTCCTCCGGACATCGCCGACGAGCTGGCGCAATTGCAGGACAACGTTCCGCCATTCCCGGCGGCGCTGGCGCGGCAGATGATCGAGAAGGCCTACGGCCGGAGCATCGAGGATGTCTTCGCGACTTTCGAGACCGAGCCGGTGGCCAGTGCCTCGATTGCGCAAGTCCATTTCGCGACTCTGAAGGACGGTCGCGAGGTCGCGGTGAAGGTGTTGCGGCCCAACATGCTGGCGGTGATCGACGATGACCTGTCGCTGATGCGAACGCTGGCACTCTGGGTCGAGCGGCTGTCGGCCGATGGCAAGCGGCTGCGTCCGCGCGAGGTGGTGGCCGAGTTCGACAACTACCTTCATGACGAGCTCGACCTGGTGCGCGAAGCGGCCAATGCTGCCCAATTGCGCCGCAACATGGACGGGCTGAATCTCGTCATGCTGCCCGAGATGCATTGGGAGTTGTGCACGCAGACGGTGATCGTCATGGAGCGCATGCACGGCGTGCCGATCAGCCAGACGCAGCGGCTGCGCGACGCGGGGGTCGACATCCCCAAGCTGGCACGCGACGGGGTGACGATCTTTTTCACGCAGGTCTTTCGTGACGGCTTCTTTCACGCCGACATGCACCCCGGCAACATCCAGGTGAGCCTCGATCCGGCCACGTTCGGTCAGTACATCGCGCTCGACTTCGGCATCGTGGGCACGCTCACCGAGTTCGACAAGGAATATCTGGCGCAGAACTTCATCGCCTTCTTCCGGCGTGACTACAAACGCGTGGCCGAGCTGCACCTGGAGAGTGGCTGGGTTCCCGCCGGCACACGTGTCGACGAACTCGAAGGCGCGATCCGCGCGGTCTGTGAGCCGCACTTCGACCGGCCGCTGAAAGACATCTCGCTCGGGCAAGTGTTGCTGCGCCTGTTCCAGACTTCGCGGCGCTTCAACGTCGAGATCCAACCGCAGCTGGTGCTGCTGCAAAAGACGCTGCTCAACGTCGAGGGCCTCGGCCGCCAGCTCGACCCCGAGCTCGACTTGTGGAACACCGCCAAGCCCTTCCTCGAGCGCTGGATGTACCAGCAGGTCGGCTGGGAAGGCTTCGTCGAGCGGCTGAAGAACGAAGCGCCGCGTTACGTGCAGCTGCTGCCCGAGTTGCCGCGGCTGATCCATCAGGCCTTGCAACCGCGCGCGCCTGTGGAGCAGCGCCTGCTGGAAACGCTGCTGACCGAACAGCGCCGCACCCAGCGCTGGCTGCTGGTGGCGGTGAGCTTGATGTCGGGCGTGCTGATCGGGCTGGTGGCTGCGTACTTCGCGCTCCGGCTGCGTTAGCCGGCCGACCTCGCCCTCGATCGTATAATTCGCGGTTTTCCTTTTCGAATCAAGGGCTTGGCCATGCCGATCTACGCCTATCGTTGCAGCGAGTGCGGGCACGCGAAAGACGTGTTGCAGAAAATGTCGGACCCGGTGCTGAACCGGTGCCCGGCGTGCGGGGCGCAGGCCTTTACCAAGCAGGTCACGGCCGCGGGCTTTCAGTTGAAGGGCTCGGGCTGGTACGTGACCGACTTCAAGGGTGGCGACAAACCGGCCGCCAAGACCGCCGACGACGCCAAGAGCGCGCCCGCCACGGCCGACACCGCACCGGCACCGGCCGCCGCTG
>JBJXEJ010000063.1:0-5013 GCA_046154125.1 Rhizobacter sp.
CAACTTCGACA
Source organism: Rhizobacter sp. (assembly GCA_046154125.1). Taxonomy (GTDB): domain Bacteria; phylum Pseudomonadota; class Gammaproteobacteria; order Burkholderiales; family Burkholderiaceae_C; genus PBB1. The sequence goes on from JBJXEJ010000063.1 coordinate 12, forward strand.
GGCTCGGCTTGACGATCGAATCCGCCTTCGAGCCCTGCGGGAATCTGGCCGCCATGCAGGTCGTGCTCGCCGAGTGCTTCGACCGCGCGAGCCGCTCGGCCGCGAAGGCGGTCGATCAGCTGACGCTGCGGCAGGCCCTGTCCTGCTACTACAGCGGCAACTTCGCCACAGGCTTTCGTCACGGCTACGTCCGCAAGGTCGTAGCCGCCGCGGGCACTGCGATGCCTCCCGTTCTCACTGTGTCACCGAAGGAGAAGGTATGAGACCCCTCGCATCGATCCGGCGCGCTGCGCCGTCACTGGCCTCAGTGCTGCTGGCGACGGCGTCGCAAGTGGCCCTGGCTCAGGGTTTTGACAAGATCAACACGACGGTCACGAACATCAACACCATCCTGGTGACGATCTCGATCGCGGTGGTGACGATCGCGATCATTTGGGCCGGCTTCAAGATGATCTTCCAGGGCGCCCGCCTGGCCGACGTGGCCAACGTGCTGATCGGCGGCACGCTGGTCGGCGGTGCGGCCGCCTTCGCCAGCTACATCGTGACCTGACCGGCGGGCTCGACCATGCAAGGCGAAGCCATCTACAAGGGCGCGACACGCCCGGCCATGAAGCTGGGGATTCCGCTCGTGCCGCTGGTGATGCTGTTCGGCACCGGCATGCTGCTGATCATGTGGGGCGGAACCCTGGTGAGCTGGTGGATCGCCCTCGGCGTGGTGGTGGCGTTCGTGCCCGCGCTGCTGTGGATGCGCTTCGTCACCTCCCAGGACGACCAGCGCTTCCGACAGATGTTCGTCGCCATGAAGCTGCGCCTGCACGACCGCAATCGCCGCTTCTGGCATGCGCGCAGCTACGCGCCCACCCTCTACCGGGGAGCCTGCGATGCTTGGCATGTCTAAAGCCAACGGCGCCGACACGCGGCCGGGCCGCAGCAGCTTCAGGCCTCGGCACTGGGCGCAAGCCCAGGCGGAGAACCCGCTGGCGCGCTTCGTCCCGTTCTCGTCGCTTGTCAGCCCGCACGACGTGATCACGCGCAGCGGGGATTTCCTGCGCGTCTGGCGGCTCGACGGTGTGGCCTTCGAGTGCGCCGACGAGCACCAGATCGGCGAGCGGCACGAGGCGCTGTGCAGCCTGCTGCGCAACTTGGCCGGCGGCCAGTGGGCGGTTTGGACGCATCGCCTGCACCGTGTCGTCAGCGACAGCCTGCAGGATCCGGCGCAACCCGGCTTCGCCCGCGACCTATCCCAGGCCTACCAGGCCAAGCTCGGCGAGCGCCGGATGATGAGCAACGAGCTCTACCTGACACTGGTCTACCGGCCCAACGTGTCCCGCGTGAGCCGCGCCCTGCAATCGACGCAGCGCACGCGCGCTGCCATTGCGGAAGCCCAGGCCGAAGCTCTTCGAATCATGGAAGAGCGCACCGCCTTGGTGGGCCGAGTGCTGCGCGGCTTCGGTCCCGATCTGCTTGGAGCGCGCGAACACCGTGGCCGGTCCTACTCCGAGGTGGCCGAATTCCTCGGCTACCTGGTCAACGGCTGCTGGCGGGCGATCCCGATGACGGCCGGGCCGCTATACCGGACGCTGCCGACCGCACGACTGTCCTTCGGCGGCGACAAGCTTGAACTGCGGCAAGGCGATCACCGTCGCTACGCGGCGCTGGTCGATATCAAGGAATACGCCGACGCGGTCGAGCCCGGCATCCTGAACGCCCTGCTCTACGAAGCCAGCGAGTTCATCGAGACGCAGAGCTTCTCGATCCTGCCGCGCCGCGAGGCCATGCGCGCCCTCGAACTTCAGCGCGACCAGCTGATCGCGAGCGACGACGTGGTGGCCAGCCAAGTGGCCGAGATGGACGTGGCACTGAACGAACTCGGCGACGGCCAGTTCTGCATGGGCGAGTACCACTACAGCCTGGTCGTCTTCGGCCAAGAGGGTGAAGACAGCGTGGCCGATGCCGGCCGCCGCGCCGCGCAGGCCATCGGCGCCGTGGGCGAGGCCTCCAGCCTGCAGATGTCGCCGGTGGACCTGGTCGCCGATGCCGCCTGGTTCGCCCAGATGCCTGGCAATTGGCAGTGGCGGCCCCGGGATGCCAAGCTCAGCTCGCGCGCCTTCGCGGCGCTGTCCAGTGGGCACAACTTCGCCCGCGGCAAGCGCGATGGCAACCCCTGGGGCGAGGCGTTGGCTCTGCTGCGCACACCTTCGGGCCAGCCTTTCTACCTGAACCTGCACAGCAGCCCGGAAGGCGAGGACTCGGCCGACAAGAAGCTGCCGGGCAACACGCTGATCATCGGCTCGACCGGGGTAGGCAAGACGACCCTGGAGATGTTCCTGCTGACGCTGACGCGCAAGTGGGACCCGGCGCCACGCCTGGTGCTCTTCGACCTGGACCGCGGCTGCGAGATCGCGATCCGCGCCCTCGGCGGCCGCTACTTCACGCTCGAAGCCGGCAAACCCACGGGCTGCAACCCGTTGCAGCGCGAGCCGACACCGGCGCGCATCCAGTTCTGGGAGCAGTTGATCCGCACCTGCATCGCTTCGCCGGCCATGCCGCTGCTGCCTGCCGACGAGCGCGCCATCGCAGATGCAGTCAAAGCCGTGGCGATGATGCCGGCGCCACTGCGCCGCTTCTCGACCGTGCGACAGAACCTGCCCAAGGCGGGCGAGAACAGTCTCTTCGAGCGGCTCGGCCGCTGGTGCCAGGGCGGCGCGCTCGGCTGGGTCTTCGACCAGGCCGACGACCGCCTGCTCGACCTGCACGCCGCCAATGTCATCGGCTTCGACACCACCGAGTTCCTCGACCTGCCCGAGATCCGCACGCCGGTGATGATGTACCTGCTGCAGGTGATGGAAGAGCTCGTCAACGGCGAGCGGCTGATCTACGTGATCTCGGAGTTCTGGAAGGCCCTCGACCACGAGATCTTCAGCGACTTCGCCAAGCAGAAGCAGAAGACGATCCGCAAGCAGAACGGCCTGGGCATCTTCGACACCCAGAGCCCGTCCGACGTGCTGCGCCACCCCATCGGCCGCACGATGATCGAGCAGAGCGTGACCAAGATCTTCCTTGCCAACCCGGAGGCGGTGCGCGAGGAGTACGTCGACGGTTTCGGCCTGACGCAGGCCGAGTTCGACATCGTGCGCAGCCTCGGCGCACAGGGCGGCCGGCGCTTCCTCGTCAAGCAGGGCCAAGCCAGCGCGATCTGCGAGCTCGACCTTGCCGGGCTCGAGGATTTCATCACCGTGCTGTCGGCCACGACCGACAACGTGGCCCTGCTCGACACCGTGCGCGAACGGCATGGCAACGATCCGTTTCAATGGCTTCCCGTGCTGCTTCGTGAGGTTCAGGATCGGAGGTTTCGCACCTCCAGGAGAGCCGCATGAAAGCTGTTCGCAATCTCGTCGCGCTGGTCGCGATCGCATTCGCCGCTTCCGCCGCCAGCGCGCAGTTCGTCAAAGGCAATGAGGCGGTCAAGGTGATGCCCGATGGAACGAAGAGAGTGGAGACGCCGCCGGTGCCGGCCACCGGACCGGCGAGCAAGGCGAAGCCTTGCGATGCAGATGCCGGATGCCATCCGGGGCCATGGCACATGGTTGAGACGTCAGCTGGTCTACGTGAATGCACCGAGCCGTTCGCGCGGCCTACGGCTTGTCGTGACTCGACATTCGGGACGCAAAAGCTGTCGCGCCTTTGGATCGCAAAGAAGGGATCGGCGTGGCTTTGGTGCCAATACCCCGACATGGCCGGGAAGTGCGTGGACATGAACGCGCGCCCACCGTTGAACCTTCCCGTATCAGCAGTGCAGTAGGAACAGGAGATTCCCATGTTCAATTGGGTCGGTTCGCAGTTCGACGCGGTGCTCAGCACCTACGTGCTGAGCGTTGTCACCACGCTCATGACTGCGATCGCTCCGATTGCTTTGAGTGCGATGACGATCTGGGTTGCGCTCTACGGGTGGGCCGTCCTTCGCAATGAGGTCTCAGAGACGCTCCCCACTTTCATGTGGAAGGTCTTCAAGATCAGCATGGTCTTGGCCTTCGCGCTGCAATCCGGCTTCTACATCAGCAACGTTTCCGACACCGCAAATGCATTGGCGATGGGCGTCGCGTCCACATTCCTGCCGTCGGCAGTCGATCCGGCCACGGTTGCAACGCCGTACGCACTGCTGGACAAGTTCAACGACGACGCCAGTTCGCAGGTCGCAGACATCATGAAGGAAGCGAGCATGTTTCGGCTAGACCTCGTGCTTGCCGGCGTGGTCTTCTCCATCGGATCAGTGGTCTTCCTCTGCATCGCGCTTTTCGTCGTCACTCTCTCGAAGCTGTTTCTGACGTTCGTGATCGCCATCGGGCCGCTGTTCATCCTCTGCCTGGCCTGGAGGCCGACGGCGCGGTTCTTCGACAGCTGGATTTCGATGGTCCTGAACGCGGTCGTGCTGACCTGGTTCGCGTTCTTCGCTCTGGGTCTGAGCGCGTTCATGGGCAACCAGATGTTCGTTGCCATCCAGAGCGGCGGTGGTTTCCTGGGAGCTACGTTCAACGTTCTGGGCGAGGCCACTCGTTACTGCGTGCTGATGATCCTCATGGCCATCATCTGCTTCCAGGCTCCGAGCCTCGCCTCCGCACTCACCGGCGGCGCGGCGGTCCAGCAAGGCATCCAGATGATCCAGAACGCCATGATGGTCTCGGGCCTGCGCTCTGCATCCTCCGCACGAGGTGCGGGTGCGACCGGTGCCGCTGGTGGTGTCGTGCGTGCCGGGGCCGGCCTGCCGTATGCGGCGGGCCAGGCCACCGGCGCAGCAGCCGCCGCCACTGGTCGAGCCGCAGGAACCATGGCCGCCGGTGCCGGCGCCGTGGTTCGCCAGGGTTACGGCGCGGTGCGAACCGCCGCCTACAAGCTCGCCGCGTTGCGCGGTCGAGCCTAAACGTCAACGAGCGTCAACCAGCACAGGAGCAAACCATGCAAACCCGTCTCAAGGTCGCTGCGGCAGTCCTCATCGCCTTCGGCG
>JBJXEJ010000064.1:0-24680 GCA_046154125.1 Rhizobacter sp.
CGGTCACCACCGCCGAGTACCTGCTGCCGCCGCTGCTGGTCGCCTTCGCCAACGACAACCCGAAGATCAAGTTCAACCTGCAGGTCGGCAACCGCGACGAGATCGTGCGCATGCTGGCCGGTCACGAGATCGATCTGGCCATCATGGGTCGGCCACCGGCCGAGCTGAAGACCACTTCGCTGGTGTTCGCCAAGCACCCGATGGGGTTTCTCGCCGCGCCGAACCATCCGCTGATGTCACAGAAGGGATTGACGCTGGCCGATCTGGGCAAGGAGCGCATCCTGGTGCGCGAACGAGGCTCGGGCACCCGCACAACGGTCGAGCGCATCTTCAAGGATGAAGACCTGCAGTTGCGCATCGGCTCGGAGATGTCGAGCAACGAGGCGATCAAGCAGATGTGTGCCGCCGGATTCGGCGTCGCCTTCCTGTCTTTGCACACCTGCGTGCTCGAACGTCAGGGCGGCGTGCTGCAGCTGCTGCCGATGCCCGGCAATCCGATCGAGCGCGACTGGTGCGTGATGCACCTCAACTCGCAGCTACTGCCGCAGGTGGCGCTGGCCTTCAAGGAGTTTCTGCGGGAGCACGGCCAGGAGCGCATTTCAGCGCAGCTGGCGTTGCCGCTGGTGAAGCCTCAGGGTGCGGCTGTGCGGCAGGTTCGCAAGACGTCGAGCGCCGGCTCGTAGACCGTCGTCTGAACATCGAGCATGCCGAGCACGGTGTGGAACAAATCGTCATGCGACGCGTGCTGCCCTGCACGGCTGCGCAGGCAGCCGAGGTCGATGCTGCGGCTGCTCGCGTAGGCATCGGACAACCACATCACCATCGGCACATGGGTCTGCTCCTTCGGGGCGATCGCGTAGGGCATGCCGTGCAGGAACAGGTTGTTCTCGCCCAGCGACTCACCATGGTCGGACACGTAGATCATCGCGGTGTCGTAGCGCTCGCTTTGCGATTTCAGGAAGGCAATCGTCTGGGCCAGCACATGGTCGGTGTACAGCAGCGAGTTGTCGTAGCTGTTGATCACCTGCTGCGTCGTGCACTTGCGCAGCTCGCTCGTGTCGCAAGTGGGCTTGAATTGCTGGAAGGCGGGCGGCGAGCGTCGGTGGTACGCCGGGCCGTGACTGCCCATCTGGTGCAGCACGATCACGCGGTTTCCCTGCCCGCTGGCGACCTGGGTATCCAGGCCCTGGAGCAGGATCTCGTCGAGGCATTCCTGACCGTCGCACAACGAGGCATCGTTCGACTTGGCCAGATTCAGCGACGGCAGTCCGGCGCAGATGCCCTTGCAGCCGGACTGGTTGTCGCGCCACTGGACGTCGAACCCCGCGTGGTTGAGCACGTGCAGCAACGACTCCTCGCCACGGATGCGGGTCTCGTCGTAGTCGCGCCGGCCGATGCGCGAGAACATGCAGGGAAGCGAGGTCTCGGTGTTGGTCCCGCACGAGCCGACGTCGGTGAAATTCACGACGTTGAGTCGAGCCAGCTCGGGCGTGGTCTGGCGCGCGTAGCCGTTGAGACCCCAGTTGACTGCGCGAGCCGTCTCGCCGACCACCACGATGAACAGCAGTGGCTTCTTGTGCCGTGACCATGTCGGCCCTCGGACCGCATCGAGTCCGATCTGCGTCAGCGGTCGCGTCGCGCCCACCGCGTCGGCGGTGGCTACGCGGACGAGCGAATAGACATAGTTGGCCGGCGTCACCAGGTAGCGCAGGGCCTTCTGCTCGCGCATCAGGGACGACAGGTCCTGGGATACCGTGAGCAAGGCAGCCACGCCGATCAGCAAACCGCCCACGACCGAACCCAAACGCCAGAGTGCGGCCGACCGCCAGGGGCGGTCGCTGATGCGGGTGCGCCACAACAGCCAGATCGGCAGCAGGGCTTGCAGCAGCAGGTACGGCAGCATGTCCCAGGCCAGCAGGTCGCGCGCCTCGGCGGTGTCGGTGTGCAGCAGGTTGCGCAGCATTGTCGGGTCGAGGAAGACCGAGTACCTGCCCATGAAGTACGACGCTGCCGCGGTACCCAGCAGCAGCACGGTCAGCAACGGGCGCACGGTTCGGCACGTTGCCACCAGACTCAGCAGCACGAAGTGCAGCGCCAGCAACAGCAGGAAGGCGCAGACTCCGAACAGCCAGCTTCCCGGATCGCCTGAGGTGCGTCCCGACATGGCGGTGACCCAGAAAGACCGGTTGCTGACCAGCACGAAGAACAGGCTGACCAGCAGCACAACGGCCTCGGTGGGGAGCGTCCACGACAGGCGCGCCATGCCGCGTCGAGGCGCTTGGGTCGCGTCGATGGACGGCGGGCGGATGAGTGGCATGGGAAAGGTCTGTTCGGAAAATAGGCCGCACCACTCCGGACGGTTCCGGTGGCGTCGGCGACTCCTCAGCTTAGTGCCTGCGCCTTAATGCGTCGTGAAGTCAGTGCACATCGTGCGGCGCGGTCGACGCAGCGATCGCCGCCTCAGTTTGCAAAAGCAGCAATCCCGGTCATGGCGCGGCCGAGGATCAGTGCATGGATGTCGTGCGTGCCCTCGTAGGTATTGACCACTTCGAGGTTGACCAGGTGACGTGCGATTCCGTATTCGTCACTGATGCCATTGCCACCCAGCATGTCGCGCGCCATCCGCGCGATGTCCAGCGCCTTGCCACAGGAATTGCGCTTGAGCATCGAGGTGATCTCCGGCGCAGCCGTGCCCTCGTCCTTCATCCGTCCCAGGCGCAGGCAGGCCTGCAGGCCAAGCGCGATCTCGGTCTGCATGTCGGCGAGCTTCTTCTGGATCAGCTGGTTGGCGGCGAGCGGACGGCCGAACTGCTGGCGGTCCAGCACATACTGGCGCGCGCGCAGCCAGCAGTCTTCAGCGGCGCCTAGCGCCCCCCATGCGATGCCATAGCGCGCGCTGTTGAGACAGGTGAACGGGCCCTTGAGGCCGCGCACGCCCGGCAAGGCGTTCTCTTCGGGACAGAACACCGCATCCATCACGATCTGTCCGGTCACGCTGGTGCGCAGCCCGACCTTGCCATGCAGGGTCGGGGTGCTCAGGCCTGCCCAGCCCTTCTCCAGGGTGAAACCGCGAATGGCGCCAGCATCGTCCTTCGCCCAGACCACGAAAACGTCGGCGATCGGACTGTTGGTGATCCACGTCTTGGTGCCGCTCAGCCGGAAACCACCCGGCACCGCACGGGCACGCGTCAGCATGCCGCCCGGGTCCGACCCGTGGTCGGGTTCGGTCAGGCCGAAACAACCGATCGCTTCGCCGGTCGCCAGCCTGGGCAGGTACTTCTGCTTCTGCACCTCGTTGCCGAAGGTGTGGATGGGCAGCATCACCAGCGAACTCTGAACGCTCATCATGGATCGGTAACCCGAGTCGACGCGCTCGACCTCGCGCGCCACCAGTCCGTAGCAGACATGGTTCATGCCGGCACCGCCGTACTCGGGCGGAATCACGATGCCCAGCAGCCCCAGCTCGCCCATTTCGCGGAAGATCGCCACGTCGGTCGTCTCGTGGCGAAAGGCGTCCAGCGCGCGCGGTGCCAGCCGGTCGAGGCAGTAGGCGGCGGCAGCTTCCCGCACCTGGCGCTCGTCGGCAGCCAGTTGCGAATCGAGCAGCAAGGGGTCGTCCCACTGGAATCTGGCGGCGGCGTGGTCGGTCATGGGAGGCTTCCATTCGCCATCAGGCGGCAAGGTCGTGTTCGGCTGGACGGATCATGCCCGCGAAAAACTCATAAGCATCTGCGGCGACAGGCAGCCGGGGCGTGGAAAATAGACCCTTTGCCGATTTGCCTGCCCACCCATGAGTGCATTCAACGAAGAGCGCGTGCTGAGCGTCCATCACTGGACCGACCGCCTGTTCAGCTTCACCACCACCCGCGACCCGAGCCTGCGCTTCAGCAACGGGCATTTCACGATGATCGGATTGCGCGTCGATGGCAAACCGCTGTTGCGGGCATACAGCATCGTCAGCCCGAACCACGACGAGCACCTCGAGTTCCTGAGCATCAAGGTGCCCGACGGCCCGCTGACGTCTCGGCTGCAGCACATCCAGGTCGGCGATTCGATCATCGTCGGCAAGAAGCCGACGGGCACCCTGCTGATCGACTACCTGCTGCCCGGCAAGCGCCTGTACCTGATCGGCACCGGTACCGGCGTGGCGCCGTTCCTCAGCATCATCCGTGACCCGGACACCTATGAGCGCTTCGAGAAGGTGATCCTGATCCATGGCGTGCGCGAGGTGAAGGAACTGGCCTATCACCAGTACCTCTCTGAGGAACTGCCGGCGCACGAGTTCCTAGGCGAGATGGTGACCAACCAGCTGCTGTACTACCCGACGGTGACACGCGAGCCCTTCGTCAACCAGGGCCGAATCACCACGCTGATCGAGACCGGCAAGCTGACCTCCGACCTCGGCCTGCCGCCGCTCGACCCCGAACACGACCGCGTGATGCTGTGCGGCAGCCCCGAGATGCTGCGTGACCTGAAGGCGATGATGGAAGCCCGCCACTTCAAGGAAGGCAACACCTCGAAGCCGGGGGACTACGTCATCGAACGAGCGTTCGTGGAGCAATGACGGCAGCCTGACGCGCGATCACCACGGCAGCCGCTCGCCGTGGTGATCGAAGAACCCGCCGCTGTCTTCGACGGCAAGGGCATCCATCACGGCAAGCAGTCGTTGCGCAGCCAGGTCAGGCGTCTGAACCTCGAGGCCTGACTTGGCGAACGGAGATGAGAGCGGGGTTGCGACGGTGCCCGGATGCAGCGACACGCAGATCGCCTGCGGCTGACGTCGCGACAGCTCGATGGCTGCGGTGCGAACCAGCTGGTTCAGGGCCGCCTTCGAAGCACGGTAGCTGTACCAACCGCCGAGCCGGTTGTCGCCGATGCTGCCGACCTTGGCCGACAGCGTCGCGAAAACCGCCCGGCCAGACGGCGCAAGCAGCGGCAGGAAATGTTTCATCAGCAAGGCCGGTCCGATCGCGTTGACCGCAAAGGCATGCGCCATGTGGGCCGCCTCAATCTGGCGCAACGACTTCTCGGGCTCGAACCGCCCGCCATGCAGGAACCCGGTGGCATCGATCACGAGGCGCAGCGCCGAGCCGGACTGCAGGCACTCGGACACCCGCGCAGCTGCCGCTTCGACACTGGATTCATCCGTGATGTCGGTCGACAGATCGACGTCGCCACTTCGACCGCCCGAAAGCACATGCGCGTATCTCGGATCACCGCTCAGACGATCGCAGAGTGCCGCGCCGAGACCTCCCCGCGCACCGAACACCACCGCCAGGGCCGCGCCCGACGGTGCCGGGGCTTCGATCAAGTCGGCGCCGAACCCGAAGAAGCCGCCGCCGCAGCGGCTGCACTGGCGGCCAGGCAGGCGTTGCACTTGCCCAGACCGGGCATGCGCAGATCGGGTTTGCCGTCACCCGTCTTGAAATTGGCGTGGCACCGTCGACAGACGTACATCTTCGAGCTCGACATCATCGTTCGAGCGCCCGGCTCGGCCATCGGGCGGGAGGCCGAGTACTCGGCCTGCGTCTGCCGCAATTTCTGTCCGCCGTCGATGGATGGGCTTGCTTTGGAGTTGCGAGTAGCCATGGCAATCAGACAAGTCTCGTTGAAACGGAGTCGACGATCACGTCGTCGACGGGTGAATGATTGTCCGGGCATTCGGGCCCTTTCGTCTTCCCCCGCGAAGAGGGAAGCGCACGGATCAATCCGCGGCTAGGCAGCGCACGCAGCTTGTCCGGTACGAGATAAGAAACATCGAGCCGTCCAAGTGATGACGTTCTTGCAGCCCAGCGTGGTGCCGGGAGTCGAGGCCCGCTTGCAAAGTGTTACGTTTGTGCGGGGCTCCCCCTAGTTCCTGGCTTGGTTCGTCGATGGCGCAGGACTACCGTCCGACTTCCGAGATCACCAGACCAAAGGGGTCGTCATGGTCACATCGTCCGGGCGAGGCAAACAGGGCAAGCGGGGTGGCGTCTCGATCCGCGACCTGATCTCCGTGGGTGCGGGGCGCACCTCGCCGCTGATCGAGGCCGCGACGCGGTTGCCTCCGGGTGTGTTCTTCCGGCCCGACCCGGTCGGCAACCTGTTCGACACCGCGCGTGCCGGTCAGCCAGTCGTGCGGCCCGACGATCTGCTGGCCTTGCGGGTCCAGTTGATCAACCTGACGGTGGTGCCCGGCGACCCGCCCCGGGTAGGACGCAGCACTTCGGCAGCGGCTTACTTGGTGCTGCATTTCCCGCCGCAATCGATTGCCGAAGAGGTGTTCTACGAAGCACCCCCAGCGGGCACCAGCGACGGCAGCCCGGACCAGCCGCCGCCGGTGACGAGCCAGCCAGCGCCTCAACCTCCCGGCGACAACCACGTCGACCCACCTCCGGTGCGCGCCCGCGCGGCCGGCGAATCGCGAGTGGTGTTCGAGTGGCCAGTCGGCTTCGAGGCCGACTACACCGTGGCCGGATTGCTGGAGGCAGCGCAGCAACTCGCGATGAAGGTGCCGCGCGCCGCACGGCCTCGGCAGGGGTCGTTCCAGGTCTTTCCGTGGTGGCCCGGGGCCTTGCTGACCGAGCAGCTCGAACGCATCGGCGCGCGCCGGATACTGACGAGCTCACGCACGCTTTCGCTCGGCAGCGCGAGCCTGCGTCAGGTCGGCATTGGGATGCGTGGCGGGCCAGCCGCCGAGGCCACGCTGCTGCGTCGTCTGCTCGACGTGTCGCCGGGGCTCTCGGTCACGCGCCCGTCCGGCATCGGGCGGGTGCGGTTTCCGCGTGGTGAGCCCGAGCCGGCGTTGCCCACCGACACCGAAACCGCGCTCGAACTGCCGTGGCGGCTGATCGTCTCCCCCCATGACGGCGAGCGCTGGCGCCATGCCGCTCTGGCCGTCGCGTCGACATCGACGAACCGAACCGAACTGTGGCACTCGCGCCTCGTTGGCAGCAATGCCAGCGGGCCGGCCGCGATCGAGCCGCCCCACCCCGATACCAATCGGACCCTGCGCGCCGTCTGGGCCACCACAGGAACATTCGGCAAGCAGATGCAGTCGAAATTTCCGGCCAGCATCACCGAGATCCCGCTGCCCGGGCAGGGCGACCCCTTCCTGACCACGCTGTCCGACTACGACCGCTACCAGGTCAGCCACCTGTCGGCCAACTTCGGGATGAGCAACTACCAGCCTCAGCCGATCGACACCCGCCTGCTGATGCTGAGCGCGCTCGGCGGCTGGCTGGACAGCCGCGGCGCCTGGGAGCCACCGGGGCTCGACGTCGAGGAGTGGGTGCACCGCGCATCGATGGGCCGCGATCACTACGTGCGCGTCGTCTATCGCGGCGTGCTGTTCCCGTTCGGGCACCGGGTCGCGCTGATCAAGGTCAGCGAGCGCAAGTTCCACGGCATCCACGGCAACGCCGCCTACCTGCGCCAGCGCATGTTCATGGTGGTGCGCCAGCGCGAGCGCCGCTTCGACGACGCCGGCAACCTGAACCCCTACGGCGCGAACAACCAGCGTGTCAAGAACGAGTTCCCGTTCTCCCAGGTGCGCATGCTGACCACGGTGACACCGGACCTGAGCAAGCCCAGCCTGACGCAGATCGACGGAAAGGACCAGCTGCTGTTCTGGCCCGCCGTCGGGCCCGGCGATGCGCCCGATCCGTTCAAGTTCCGCATGTCGGCCACCGACCTCGACGGCCGCAACGTCGAGTTCGAGATGCCACTGATCTTCATGTCCAACTCGCTGGCCAGCCCGCGCACGCGCAGCGGCAAGAAGCTGGTGCCGCTGTACTCCGGTGCCGCGGCCGGCCCGCCGCCGCTGGTCGGCGCCGCCGAGTCCGCGAAGATGGCGCTGGACGGCTGGAACGCAACGCAAACCCCCGACGGCGTCGCCACGCCGAACGCGAACGACCGCACCGTCGCGCCGATGAAGCGCCAGCGCATCGCGATGGCGCCGAGCGCGAAGGCTGGCGACACCTCGATCGAGGCGGTCAGCCTGACCTTCGGCGCGCACGTTCCCGATGCCGCCGACGCGACTTCGCTGAACGCGTTCAAGGGTTTCAGCAACGGACTGGATCGCCCGATGTTCTTCCCGCGCGTCGTGCGGGCGCAGACGCGCATCGGTGCGCTGGCGCAGCTGTCGGGCAACGACAAGCTGAACCTGCTGCGCTGGAACGACACCTACGCGCGGCTGGGCTTCAACGCCGCATCCAACAAAGGCGAGGTGTTCGCCGACGTGGTCGACACGCCAGACATGGCGAAGCTCGATTTCTCGAAGCAGGGCGATCGCAGCGGCGGCTTCGTGATGCCCAATCTGAGCCCGAGCGCCCTGTCGCGCGCGCTCGGGCCGACCGCCGGGCCGGTCGGCGACGTGCTGGCCGGCAAGGTCAAGCCGACCGGCTTCTTCCCGGCCAGCGGTGGCCTGGGCGACCTGCCACTGCCGCTGCTGTTCGGCTGCATCCCGCTCGGCGCAGTGATCGAGGAGGTGTCCGACCTGCTCGACAACCTCGACAAGGCGCCGAAGTTCGCGTCCGAGGCGAGCACCAAGGTCGAGTCGTTCTTCAACGACCTGCTGCGGTTGTACCAGTTCGTCAGTGCGCTGGCCGAGCAGCCGGCGAGTCTGGCCGATGCGGCGCTGGCGGTGGTCAAGGGGACGCTGAACGACCTGGTGTCGCAGGCCACGTCCTTCGCGGCGGCACAGCGCACCGAGATCGAGAACCGCGTCAACTCGGTGCTGTCGTCGCTGGATGGCATCCGTGCGCAGCTCGTGACGCTGTCAGGCACGACGTTCGATGTCGCTGACCCGCTTGCCGGCATCGATCTCGCAGACGCTCTTGACGGGCCTCAAGGCAACGGGAAACTGCGCCTGGCGCTGACCGATCTGCGCGATGCGGTGGCGGCCCAACCCACGTTGCCTGCTGGCTTCCGCCAATCGGTCAACGCAGTGGTCAGCCAGGCACTGACGCTGCTCGGCGCCTTTGCCGCATTGGCCGGGCTGTACACGCACGGCAAGGCGCTGTTCGATGCGCTGAAGGATCTGCTCGACAACCCGGCGCCCGGTCAGGCGATCGGCGAGCTGATCACGAAGCCCGACCAGCTCGCGCCGAAGATCCAGGCAATCGCCGACGCGCTCGGCGCGGTGCGCGACGACGTGGCGCTGTTCCCGCTGCTCGAAGGCGCGCCGCGCAAGACGATCCTGTCGGTGATCGACGCGGTCGAGACCGCGCTGGGCACGGTGGCCGACCTGCTGCAGCTGCTGCAGAACCTGCTGGGCGAGGAGCTGGTGATCCGCTTCGACTGGAAGCCCGAGATCAAAAGCTGGGGCTTTGATTCGGCCCATCCGCTGTTCGTCGTTCACGACAAGCACGCCTTCATCGTCTGCGTCGAAGCGCGCGTGAAGAAGAGCGGCGGCCCACCGAAGATCCAGGTGCTCTGCGGCCTGCACCATTTCGACCTGGTGCTGATCGCACCGGCCAGCTTCATCGAGCTGAATTTCGAGAAGATCGAGTTCACCGTGGACTCGTCGGCCAAGATGAATGTCGACGTCGTGCTGACCGACATCAAGTTTGTCGGCCCGCTGTCTTTCGTCGAAACGCTGCGCGACCTGATCCCGCTCGACGGCTTCTCCGACCCGCCCTACCTCGACATCAGCGCGCAGGGCATCGACGCCGGCTTCTCGATCGCGCTGCCCAGCATCGGCATCGGCGTGTTCAACCTGTCGAACGTCTCGCTGGGCGCCGGTTTCACCGTGCCGTTCATCGGCCAGCCGCTGTCGGTGCGGTTCAACTTCTGCACCCGCGAGCAGCCGTTCAACCTCAGCGTGTCGATGTTCGGCGGAGGCGGCTTCTTCGGCATCACGCTCGACCCGAGCGGCATCCAGATCCTGGAAGCGGCGTTCGAATTCGGCGCCTGCATCTCGATCGACTTCGGTGTCGCGTCGGGCGGCGTGTCGGTGATGGCGGGCGTGTACTTCCGAATGGAGAAGGACGCCGCATCGCTGACCGGCTACTTCCGCCTCGAAGGCCATGTCGACGTGCTGGGAATCATCACTGCGTCGCTGGAGCTTTACCTGGAACTGCGCTACGAGTTCGAGACCGGCAAGGCCGCGGGCAAGGCGCAGTTGACGATCGAGATCAGCGTCTTCATCTTCTCGGGCAGCGTGACGATCACCTGCGAGCGCAAGTTCGCCGGCTCGAACGGCGACCCGACCTTCCGCCAGCTGATGGGCCTGTTCACCGACCCGACGCTGCCGCTCGTCGACGAGCTGCTCGCGATCGACGCCGATACCGCCTACGCGTGGCGGGACTACTGCGAAGCATTCGCCTGAACATCGTTTGCAAGGGATCGCCGGAGACCTCCCATGGCACAACAGAAGATCATCTGGACCGTGCTGCCCCACGGCCGCGAAACGGGCGACAACGAGCACCGTGGCAAGTGGCGGGTCTCCATCGTGGCATCGCCCCGGCTCACGCCCGATGCGGTCGCCGAACAGCAGCTGGCCAGCTTTCCGGAGTGGCTGGACTGGCCGGCGACGATCGCGCAGCAGAAGTTCGCGCTCGACATCGGCGGCACGACGGTCGGCCTGATTCCGATCGCAGCGCCCGAGACCGCCCCCGACAGCGCGGTCTGGCAACGCCTCTTCGGCCCGACGCTGCCGGTTGCCGGGTTCCAGTTCAGGGACATGAGCGCGGTCAACCTGCGCTCGTTCCCGGTGCGCAACGTGCTGGGCTTCGTGCGGCGGCACTACCGCGACATCTCGGCGCAGGCCGGCAACGATCACCCGACCCTGCTGCCGTGGCGCGCGGCCGACCCGGCGCTGAAGGACATGCTCGGCGAGGCCGGCACGCACACCGAGAAATTCAACCTCGGACACCGCTCGATCGAGGTGCTGGCGCCCGGCTTCGACCGCTTCCAGCGTGAAGACGACGAAGGCCGCGGCGTGCGCCTGCACGACGACTTCGTCAACCGCCGGGTGTTCACCGCCGACGGCTGCATCAAGGCGCCAGTGCGCGTGCCAGGCATCGAAGACCGCCAGCGTGAGTTCGCACTGCGCGCGCTGCCGCCGGACTGGGAGGACCCCGAGTTGCTGCGCAGCGGTGCGATCGCAGTGTCGGATGAGGCCGATCGCGAGCCGCGTGCCGAGCTGATGAGCCAGTTCTCCGGTCCCGCCGAATACGCTCTGTGGCAGTCCGAGCGCTTCTACCGGCGCACAACCCCCACCAAGGATCAACTCGCGATGCGCCGGCCGCAGTTCATCGGCGGCAGCACCCCTGTGAAGCCACCGGAATATGACTTCCACCAGCGCATCGCGTCCTACGGCGACCACCCGCAGCTGTTGCGAAAGCTGGGGCTGATCATCGATTGCGTGCTGGAGTCCGACGAGCCGATCAACGCGCTGCTGGGCGCGGGCATTCCGGCGCAGGGCTTCCTGCGGCTGCGGCTGTCGGGCAACCCGCCGCACGACACTGGCGGCGACACCTTCCCGAGCAGCGCCTGGTGGGCGACCAAGCGCCGCTTCGTCATGCGCCCGCGCACCGACGACCACGCGGGCGGCCTGCTCGACCTGCATCGCGCGAACGACAGCCACCAACCTGTGCACCCCCGTGAAGGCAGTGCCTTCGACGTGTTCCAGGTCGACCCCGACGGTGCGGCGCTGAAGACGGTCGACTTCGTGCTGAGCGCGCAGCGGCTGGTCGGCAAGAGCCTGGCGCTCGGTGCCGATGGACAGGTCACCTACACGACCGGCGACCGGCAGCCGGTGGCGGCACTGCGATCCGGCGGTCTGGGCGTGTCACGCCACGGACGCGCCGGTCACGTCGCCACGGTGGCGGCTGCTGCGGCGCTGAACCACGGCCGCATCGACACCGGAGGCATGGCCGCGGCGCAAGTGACGTTGTTCGCCGAGGACGTGCTGCGCGGCTACCGCATCGACATCCAGGATCGCGAGGTCGGCCGCTGGAAATCACTTTGCCAGCGCGAGGCGCGGTACACCGCGCTGCCGCGCGACGCGGGCGATCCGGCGGTCGCCATCGACCTTCCACCCGATGAAGGCTGTGTGAAAGGCGCATCGACCACGGGCTCCGAAGATGCCCCCGACGACCAGTACCTGCACGAGACGCTGTTCCGCTGGACCGGCTGGAGCCTGGCCGCGCCGCGCCCCGGCCGCACGATCCGCAACCGCATCGAGCCCGGCACCCATCTGCAGACCGAAGAGGTGGTCGACATCGACGAAACCGCCGCGCCCCACGGCAACGGCCTCGCGATCAAGGTCACCGCCGCGAAAGGCTCGCTGCCCCGGCTGCGCTTCGGTCACGAATACCGGGTGCGTGCGCGGCTGGTCGATCTGGCGGGCAACAGCCTCGAACTCGATGAACGCGATCTCGCCGGCGACGAACAGGCGAGCGATCCGCTCATCTACGGCCGCTTCGAGCCGGTCGATCCCCCAGCGATGGTGCTGCCACGCAAGCTGCGCGAGGGCGAGTCGCTCGAACGGTTGGTGCTGCGCAGCAACTTCGACCGCAGCACCACCGACTACACCGACGACATCGCGAACAATCCCGCGCTCGCGCCGCTGTACGCGAACGCCGACTTCGAATACACCGCCACCGCCGACCGCCACGTGGTGCCGCCCAAATCGGCGCAGCAGCAATGCGAGCTGCACGGCGTGTTCGACTTCGCGATCGGCAGCACCGACCCCGATGCCGCGAAGAGGGCCTACGCCATCGCGGCACGCGAATCGGGTTCGCTGATGCACCCGGTGCCCGGCGCGCAGATCGAACTGGTCACGCCCGCCAAGGCGGCCGACGCTGCCACGGTGCAGGGCCCGGGCGCGGTGATCGCGCCGCCCGAACAGGCCGACGCGACGCGCGACCGCTTCGCCGCCGGGCAGTACCTGATCCACCGCGAGGCCATCGTTCCGGTGCCGTACCTCGCCGACCCGGCCTGCGGCGGCATCGCGCTGCACAACGTGCCGGGTATCCAGCCGCTGGTACAGGGCCTGCCGCTGCAGCAGCTCGCACCCGGACTGCTCGGCGTCATCGTCGACAAAGGGCTGCGTGCCGCGCTGGTACCGAACCAGGAGCGCTGGGTGCTGCTGGTCGATTTCGACGCAGATCCCGGCGACGACCCGGCCACCGACTGGCCCGACGACGTGCGGAGCCTGCGGCTGGTCCTGGCCGAGCAACCCGGCGAGGTCGACGCGCCGCCATGCGGCTCCGAACACACCTCGGCAGACGCGCCGAAGTGGAGCCTGGCCGACCGCACGCTGATGCTCTTCTTGCCCAAGGGGCACATCGCGCGATTGCGCTACGCCAGCTTCGTGCACGACCGGCTGATCGATCATTTCGGCCTGCCGCGCTGGCACGACGCGAACGGTGCGACGAAGCTGCGCGCCGAGGCGATGGCCGGCTCCAACTGGACGATGACACCGTGGCGCACGGTGACGCTGGTGCACGCGACGCAACAGCCGGTCTGCCTGCCAGCGCTGGCCTTCGTGTCGGTGAACCGCGGCGGCGGCGATCCGCACGCCACGCTGCTGGCGCGGCAGGTGCTGCTGCACGGGCCGAGCACCGGCAAATTCGAGATCGTGGGCGAGTGGGAGGAATGGATCGATGACCCGCTGAACGACGACCCCGCCAACCCCGGTCCACGCCGTGTCACGCACCAGGCGCAACTCGCCGAGATCCGCCTCGGCGACAACCATCCGAACGTTTTCGTGCTGCAGGACGCAGTGCAGGCGCAGCGCGAGTTCCAGCCGGTCGGCGGGCAGGTCGACGCGAACGGCGTGGCGCAGCGGCCGGCGGCGCCAGGCAACCGGCACGAGTTCGGCGACACGCGTTTCCGCTTCGTGCGGTACCACCTTCGCGCGACCACGCGCTTTCGCGAGTACCTGCCGCCCAGGCTCTACGCCGATAGGGCGCTGATCACCCGCGATGGGCCACTGGTCGAGCGCGATCGGGTCGACATCCGTGCCCTGCCCGCGCTCGGCGTGGCGCTTGATGCCGGCGCACCGGTGATTCAGGTCGCCGGCAACGTGACGACCGGCCTGGCTGGATTGATCGTGCCATCGAGCGCCCCACCCGACGTGCCGGAACTGATCTACACCGTGCCGACCTTCCGCTGGGAACGGCCATCGCCAAACGGCGCCACGGTGCAGAGCACCCGTCACGGCAACGGCCTGCGCGTCTACCTCGACCGGCCGTGGTTCAGTTCGGGCGACGGCGAACTGCTGGGCGTGGTGATCCGCGGCGACAACGCCCCCTTCGACACGATTCCCCCTGGACTTCTGCCGTTCGTCACCCAGTGGGGCCGCGACCCGATCTGGGACAGCGACGTGCCGTCAGCGCAATCGCGCGTCAGCGACTTTCCGGCGGCAGTCGCCAACGAAACGGTGACGCTGCTCGAACAACCCGGCATGGCCGTGGTGGTGGTCGGGCACCGCGTGCATTTCGACGCTGCGCGCAGGCTCTGGTACTGCGACATCGAACTGAACCCTGGCACCACCTACATGCCCTTCGTGCGGCTCGCGCTGGTGCGATACCAGCCGAACGCGCTGGCCGAGGCGAAGATGTCGAAGGTCGTGCTCGCCGAGTTCGCGCAGGTGCTGCCGCGCCGCCGCGCCGTGCTGCAGCGGCAGGCGTCATCGCTGACGCTGACGCTGCATGGCCCGGTTCCCGACCGCGGGCCGATGCGCCAGTTCAACCCGGGTGGTACGCCCGAGTCGCCGTATGCCGACATCTCGTTCCAGCCTGGCCTGGGCCAGAACGCCGAGACCGGCCGCAACCGCGTCGAGCTGGTGCTGCAGACGCGCGACCCGGCAATCGATTCCGACCTGGCATGGTCCGACCATGCGGTCATCGGCACCGGTCCGGTGGGCGGCGAGGCCGCGCCGGTGAATCCGTCATTCGAAGTTCCCCGCCCGGCGATCGTGCAGCCGGTCGATCACCTGCAGCGCGTGCCGATCCGCACCCGGCTGGGCAACACGCTGCGATTCGACCGCATGGTGCAGCGGGCGGACGCCATTGGCGCGGCTGCCGCAGCGGAGGCAGACCGGTTGGTCGAGCGACTGCCGAACCTTCCTCCCCTGCTGATCGATCCGCCCGTTTGGACACTGACGGCCACGCTGGCCGCGCTGCCAGCCGACCGACCGGCGCGATTGATGCTGCGCGAGTTCGAGCGCTTCTACACCGACCGCACCGTGCCTGAAGTTCGCGCAGGCAACACCCGCCGCCGCATCGTCGTCGAGGAGCGTCTGGTGTACGCCGAGGTGTTTGCATTGATTTGAGGCAGAACAGGCCGCTGGCTGTGCAAGGCCGACGGCGAGGCGACAAAAACGCCCCATTACGGTGCGTAGCTGTGCGATTGCGGGCCGCCGGCCACTTGCGATCGTCCGAATCGGCGAAACACCTTTCGCGCCAAGAATCCGTTCTCTGGCACTGACATTGCTTATGTCGTCTGCGAGAGTGGCAACCGCGTCGTCGGAGCTGCCTGATCCAAAAGACAGCTAGGGTTCCGTGCCTGGTCATGCACCGGGTGGACTGGTCCGAGAGCGGTCGGCCGCAATGCATCGCGGTTCCACGGAGGGACAAAAGCCCGGGAGGAAGTTGCCGTCAGAGGACGGCAGCCGCCCCTCTCGCTTTGTGCCACTGCCCTGGAGCGTTCGATGTCTGCCACAGCACCTCACATGGGCTCGACTTTCGCCCAGCGCCCGGCCGTGGCGAAACCGCCGCCTTCACCCAGCATCTGGGACATTGCCGGACGGCTTTCCCGAATGCAGTACTGGGCATTCGCCGCCCTGGGGCTGGTGCTGCCGTTCGTGGCCTGGGCCCTGTTGTCCGCCTCGGGCTGGATCGACCCGGTCTTCATGCCCGGCCCGGGTGCGGTGTTCAGGCGGCTCGGCACCTGGCTGACGGAAGACGACCTGATCGCCGACACCAGCATCAGCGTTTACCGGGTGCTCGCCGGCTTTGCGCTGTCGGCGGCGTTCGCGCTGCCGATCGGGCTGCTGATCGGCGCCTTCCGGCCTGTCGAGGCGCTGCTCGAGCCGCTGACCGATTTCATCCGCTACATGCCGGCGGTCGCCTTCATCCCGCTGGTGATGCTGTGGTTCGGCATCGAGGAGAGCGCCAAGATCGCGATCATCTTCATCGGCACCTTCTTCCAGATGGTCCTGATGGTGGCCGAGAACGTGCGGCTGGTGCCCGCCGCGCAGATCGAGGCCGCGCAAACGATGGGCGCGACGCGCGACGAGATCATCCGGCTGGTGCTGCTGCAATCTGCCAAACCGGCCATCCTGGACACACTGCGCATCACGATGGGCTGGGCCTGGACCTATCTGGTGGTGGCCGAACTGGTGGCCAGCAATTCGGGTCTGGGCTACGCGATCCTGAAGGCGCAGCGCTTCCTGAAGACCGACACCATCTTCGGCGGCATCATCCTGATCGGGGTCATCGGTCTGCTGATGGACCAGGCCTTCCGATGGCTGCACCGCCGGGCCTTTCCGTACATGCACTTCAAGCGTTGAGCGGAGCCGAGCATGCTTTCCATCGTCTCCACAGTCAGCGCCCCGAAGGCAGAGATCCGCCACGTCGGAAAGGTCTTCAGCGGCGTCGCGCCCGGCACACCAGCCGCTCTGCAGGACATCAACCTGTCTATCGAGGACAACGAGTTCATCACGCTGGTCGGAGCGTCCGGATGCGGCAAGTCGACGTTGCTGCGCATCCTGGCCGGGCTCGAACACCACACCTCGGGCGAAGTGATCTGCAACGGGCGAGCCATCACCGGACCCGGCGCCGAGCGGGCGATGGTGTTCCAGCACTACAGCCTGTACCCGTGGCTCACGGTGATCGAGAACATCAAGTTCAGCCGCACGCTGAAGGTCAACCGGGAAGAGCTGACTTCGTCGGACGTCGAGGCCGCGTCGGGTCGTGCCGACGCGCTGCTGAATCTGATCGGGCTGGCGAAGGTGGCGAAGTCCTACCCCAGCCAGTTGTCGGGCGGCATGCAGCAGCGGGTGGCGATCGCCCGCGCACTGATGGGACGGCCGCAGGTGCTGCTGATGGACGAGCCCTTCGGGGCGCTCGACGCGCAGACGCGCGAGGTGATGCACGACCTGATCCTGCACATCCACCGCATCGAGAAGACCACCATCGTCTTCGTCACCCACGATGTCGACGAAGCGATCTACCTCGGCCAGCGTGTCGTGCTGATGGAACCCCGTCCGGGTCGCATCCACAGCATCCACCCGGTCCCTCTGCCGGCGCGTCGCCAGCAGGACATGAAGCACGGCGCGCCATTCCGCGAATTGAAGGCCGAGATCCTGAAGCACATCCGCGAAAGCTCCGGCATGTCGACGGACCTCGATCTGCTGGATCAGATTTCCCAGCAGGGCGGGATCGGCCCGACCCACAGCACCTGACGGCTGAAAGACCATGCAGACGAACTTCAACTCCCTGAGCCCACTGGCCCGCGCTGCGGTGCCCTATCGGTCGACCTGTTATTCCCCGGACCTCGTGCTGTGGGAAGACACGCTCCCCGGCGGCGCCCATTGGTCGGGACTGCTTCGGCGCGGCAACACGCTTCGGCTGACCGATATCGAAGGACGCGCCAACGTGTCGGCGCTGTTCTTCAACCACGAGGAAAAGACGGAGCGCTACAACATGCCCGACACGCTGAAGGCGCAGCACACCGCGCACCTGACGCGCGGTCACGCGCTGTACTCTGACATGGGCCGGGTGCTGTGCTCGATTCCCGACGACAGCTGCGGCTGGCACGACACGGTGTGCGGGGTGATGGATGCTGACGGCACCCTCCGCCGCTACGGCGAGGCCGCCTACCAGACGCACCGCAACGACATGCACCGCAACGGTCTCGACGGCTTCCTGGTCGAACTGGGCAAATGGGGCCTCGACCGGCGCGACGTGGTCGCCAACGTCAACTTCTTCAGCAAGGTGGTCGCCGATGTCGCCGGCCGGCTGCGCTTCGACACGGCACACCGCGCGCCAGGGCAGCACGTCGACGTGCGCTTCGAGATGAACGTGCTGGTGGTGCTGTCGGCAGCGCCGCACCCACTCGATCCCGCGACGACCTATGCACCCACCCCGGTGCGGCTGACCAGCTGGCGCTCCGGCACTGCCGGTGCCGACGATGTGTGCCGTCTCCTGTGCCCCGAGAACGACCGGGGATACATCAACACCGAGAGGTGGTTCCTGTGATGCACACCACCGTTGAAAGCAGCATGAGCCCCGCCGAGGCCCTGAGCGACGAGATCTGCCTCGCTGGCGATCCGTGGATCCGGAAACTGAAGCGCGGGCAGACTCTGCGCATCGTCGACATCGAAGGCAACCAGGCCGTCGACACGATCTTCTACAACGCCGCCGATGTCGGCGAACGCTACAGCCTGACGCACACCATCCAGGCACAGGGCGCGCTGTACCTGACGGTGGGTTCGGTGCTGATGTCGAGCGAGGCGCGGCCGATGCTCACCATCACGGCCGACACCTGCGGCCGCCACGACACGCTGGGCGGCGCCTGTGCCTGCGAGAGCAACACCGTGCGCTATGCGCTGGAGAAGCGTTACATGCACAGCTGCCGCGACAGCTTCATGCTGGCGCTGGCCCGCATCGACGCGGGCAGCGATGCGACCGCAGGCGCGCCCCGGCTCACGAAGCGCGACGTGGTCTCGAACATCAACTTCTTCATGAACGTGCCCGTCACGCCCGAAGGAAAACTGACCTTCGAGGACGGCATTTCCGCACCGGGCAAGTACGTCGAGATGCGCGCCGAGATGGACGTGGTCGTGCTGGTGTCGAACTGCCCGCAGCTGAACAACCCCTGCAACGGCTACAACCCGACGCCGGTGCGCTTTCTGGTGTGGGACCCGGCCTGAAGGCCAAGCCGCGCCGGACGACCGGCGTGTGCATTCGTTGCGTGCAGGACGACCTGCTTACCGGCTGAGCCCACCATGTTCGACAAGGTCCTGATTGCCAACCGCGGCGCGATCGCCTGCCGCATCATCCGCACGCTGCGCCGCCTCGGGGTCGGCTCGGTCGCGGTGTATTCCGAAGCCGATGCCGGTGCGTTGCATGTGTCGATGGCCGATGAATCGGTGTGCATCGGTCCGGCGCCCGTGGCCGCCAGCTATCTCGACGGCGCCCGGATCATCGAAGCCGCGCGCAGCACGGGCGCACAGGCCATCCATCCGGGCTACGGCTTCCTGTCCGAGAACGCCGGTTTCGTCGAAGCCTGCGAAGCCGCGGGGCTGGTCTTCCTCGGCCCGACACCTCGGCAGATGCGACTGTTCGGCCTGAAGCACACCGCGCGCGCGCTGGCCACCGACAGCGGCGTGCCGCTGCTCCCCGGCACCGGGCTGCTGTCCGATCTGGACGAAGCGCTGGCGAGTGCCATGCGCATCGGCTACCCGGTCATGCTGAAGAGCAGCGCGGGCGGCGGCGGCATCGGCATGCAGATGTGCACCGGTGCCGACGACCTTCGATCGGCCTTCGACAGCGTGAAACGGCTCGCGCAGAGCAATTTCTCCGATGCCGGGGTCTTCATCGAGCGCTACATCACCGACGCGCGTCACATCGAAGTGCAGGTGTTCGGCGACGGCTCGGGCGGGGTGCTGGCGCTCGGGGACCGCGACTGTTCGCTGCAGCGGCGCAACCAGAAGGTCGTCGAGGAGGCGCCGGCGCCGCACCTGCGGACCGAAGTACGGGCAGCGCTGCACGACACCGCGCGCCGGCTGGCGCAGGCAGCGGGCTACCGCTCGGCCGGGACCGTCGAGTTCGTCGTCGACGCGCGAACGCAGGATTTCTACTTCCTCGAAGTCAACGCGCGGCTGCAGGTCGAGCACGGCGTGACCGAGGCGGTCACCGGCATCGACATCGTCGAATGGATGGTGCGGCTGGGCGCGAGCGAGATGCCTGCGCTCGACAGCCTGTGTGTCACGCAAACCGGTCACGCGGTGCAGGCTCGGCTGTACGCCGAGGACCCGTACAAGAACTTCCAGCCGGCCACCGGCGTGCTGACGCAGGTGCTGTTTCCTGAAGATGTGCGCGTCGACACCTGGGTCGAGCGCGGCACCGAGGTCACCGCCTTCTACGACCCGATGCTGGCCAAGTTGATCGCGCACGGGACCGATCGCGAGGATGCGATCTCGAAGCTGTCGAAGGCACTGCGAGACACCCGGCTCGACGGGCTCGAATCGAACCTCGACTACCTGCGCGGCGTGATGTCGTTTGCGCCGTTCGCCGAAGGCACGCACACGACGCGCAGCCTCGCATCGTTCAGCGCGCCGAGTCATGCGTTCGACGTGCTGAGTCCGGGGGTGCAGACGTCGGTGCAGGACTGGCCGGGGCGGCTGGGCTACTGGGACGTCGGTGTGCCACCGTCGGGGCCGATGGACCCGCTGGCGCTGCGGCTGGCCAACCGCCTGGTCGGCAACGATCAAGGCGCAACTGGGCTCGAGATCACTGTTGCCGGGCCGAGCCTGCGCTTTCGCTGCGCGGCCCGCGTGGCGGTGTGCGGCGCACCGATCGAATTGAGCCTGGACGGCAGCGCCGCGCCGATGGGCTCGGCGCTGTCGGTCGAGGCCGGCCAGACCCTGCGCATCGGACGCGTCGGCCAGGGCGGTGCGGCGGGCAGCCGTGCCTATCTGGCCGTGGCTGGCGGCATCGACGTTCCGGACTACCTGGGCAGCGGCGCGACATTCACGCTCGGCCAGTTCGGCGGGCACGGCGGACGCGTGCTGCGCGGAGGCGATGTGCTGCACATCGGCGTGCCAGTGACGACGAACCCGGCGCCGATCAGCGCCCATCAGGCCGCATCGCTGACCCCGGTCTGCGGCCCGCACTGGGATATCGGCGTGCTGGTAGGCCCGCACGCTGCACCCGACTTCTTCACGCCGGAAGACATCGCCGTCTTCTTCGCGACCGACTGGCAGGTTCACTACAACTCGAGTCGCACCGGTGTGCGGCTGATCGGCCCGAAGCCGACCTGGGCGCGCAGCGACGGCGGCGAGGCCGGGCTGCATCCGTCCAACATCCACGACAACGCCTACGCGATCGGCGCGATCGATTTCACCGGCGACATGCCGGTGATCCTCGGCCCAGACGGCCCGAGCCTCGGGGGCTTCGTCTGTCCGGCCACCGTGGTGCAGGCCGAGTTATGGAAGCTGGGACAGCTGGCACCCGGGAACACCGTGCGATTCAGGCCGCTGACGCTCGATCAGGCCCGATTGCTCGCCCTCGCACAGGACACCGTGCTGTCACCCGCGACCACAGCCACCCCGCCAGCCGCTTCGCGCATCACGCTGGCCGATGCCGCCGTGCTGCATCGCCGTGCCGCCCGGGACGATGGGATCGAGATCGTCTACCGACGCGCCGGCGACGCCTACGTGCTGATCGAATTCGGTGAGCTCAAGCTGGACCTGACGCTGCGCTTCCATGTGCATGCACTGATGCAGCGGCTGCAGGCGTGGCGCGACGAGGGCCGGCTGGCCGGCGTCATCGACCTGACGCCAGGCATCCGTTCGCTCCAGGTGCATTACGACCCGTCGCGCATCGCGCTGGCCACGCTGATGGACGTGCTGCTCGATGCGCAGGACGGCGTGCCGGCGACCGAGGACATCGAGGTGCCGAGCCGGACCGTCTGGCTGCCGCTGTCCTGGGACGATGCGGCGACGCGACTCGCGATCGACAAGTACATGCAGTCGGTGCGCGCCGACGCACCCTGGTGCCCGAGCAACATCGAGTTCATCCGCCGCATCAACGGACTCGACGACATCCAGGCGGTCTACGACACGGTGTTCGAGGCGAGCTACCTGGTGCTCGGCCTGGGCGACGTCTACCTCGGAGCGCCGGTCGCCACGCCGCTTGACCCGCGGCATCGCCTGGTCACCACCAAGTACAACCCGGCGCGCCCCTGGACGCCGGAGAACGCGGTCGGCATCGGCGGCGCCTACCTCTGCGTCTACGGCATGGAGGGCCCGGGCGGCTACCAATTCGTCGGACGCACGGTGCAGATGTGGAACCGCTGGCGCGACGCCCGCAACGGCGCGCGCGACTTCGAGCCCGGCAAGCCCTGGCTGCTGCGCTTCTTCGACCGGCTGCGCTTCTACCCGGTCGGCGCCGACGAGCTGCTGCAGCTGCGTGCGGATTTCGTCGCGGGCCGAGCCCACCTGCGCACCGAGGCTGGCACGTTCAGGCTCGCCGATTACCAGCGCTACCTGGTGGAGAACGCCGCGGCGATCAGCGCGTTCAAGACACGCCAGCAAGCGGCGTTCGAGGCCGAGCGCGAGCGCTGGCGGGAGGCTGGCGTCGCCGAGGCGGTGTATGAAGGGGTCGACACCGACATCGAAGCCCGCGCCGCTGCGGCCAGCGCCTTCGCCGGCGAGGTGGTCACCTCCGAAGTGTCGGGCGGTGTGTGGTCGGTGCTGATCGCGAAAGGCAGCGTCGTGCAGGCCGGCGACACGCTGCTGGTGGTCGAGTCCATGAAGATGGAGATCACCGTGCTCGCGACCCGCGACGGCGTGGTGCACGAGGTGCTGTGCGTTGAAGGGCAAGCCGTCACCGCGGGCCAGCCGCTGGTCCTGCTGAACTGACCGCCACCGCTGCCCACACTCACGAGGATTCACCGCATGCGACCCGATCTCTCAATGCCCGCACTGCGGGCTCGTTACCTGAACGGCACGCTGACACCGACGCAGCTCGTCACGCAACTGCACGCGCAGATGCAGGCCGAAGAGGCTTCATTGCCGCGCAATGTCTGGATCCACCGCCTCGCTATCGATGACCTCGTCGCCCGTGCCGCCTCGCTCGAAGGGCGCGACCCGACGACTCTGCCGCTGTACGGGATTCCGTTCGCGATCAAGGACAACATCGACCTCGCCGGCGTGCCGACCACCGCGGCCTGCCCGGCCTATTCGTACACGCCGCAGCACAGCGCGACGGTGGTGCAGCGGCTGATCGACGCGGGTGCGATTCCGGTCGGCAAGACCAACCTCGACCAGTTCGCCACCGGCCTGGTCGGTGTGCGCTCTCCGTACGGCGCCTGCCGCAACGCGATCGACCCGGCCTTCATTTCCGGCGGCTCGTCGTCGGGCTCGGCGGTCGCCGTCGCGCTGGGCCTCGCGAGCTTCTCTCTCGGCACCGACACTGCCGGCTCGGGCCGCGTGCCGGCCGCGTTCAACAACCTGATCGGACTGAAGCCCAGCCTCGGGCGAATCCCGACCACCGGTGTCGTGCCGGCCTGCCGCACACTGGACGCGGTGTCGGTGTTCGCGCTGACGGCCACCGACGCGACGACGGTGCTGGCCTGCGCGCAAGGCCCCGACCCGCAGGACGCCTATTCACGCGCAATGCCGCCACACGGTCGCAACTTCGGTGCAGCGTCGTTCCGCTTCGGCGTCCCGCGGATGCAGGACCTCGCGTTCTACGCCAACACGTTCGGCGCAGCGCACTACGCCCAGGCGGTCGACCACCTGCGTGCGCTCGGCGGCGTGCCGGTCGAGATCGACCTGACGTCGTTCCGCAGCGTCGCCACGCTGCTGTACGAGGGCCCTTGGGTCGCGGAGCGTTATGCAGCGATCCGCCCGTTCATCGAAGCCCAGCCCGAAGCCCTGCACCCGGTAACGCGCGTGATCACCGAAGCCGGAGCCCGGATCACCGGGCCGGACACCTTCGCAGCGCTCTATCGCTTGAAAGCGCTCGAGCACGTCGCCCGGACCGCCTGGGGCGACATCGATTGCCTGGTCGTGCCGACCGCGCCGACGATCCACACCATCGCGGACGTCGAATCCGATCCGATCGCGCTCAACTCGCAACTGGGTCACTACACCAACTTCGTCAACCTGCTCGACCTGTCGGCGGTAGCGGTACCCATCGGCTTTGCAGACCAGGGCCCAGCGCGCGGCCTGCCGCACGGCGTGACGCTGATCGGGCGCTGCGGTCACGACTTGCCGCTGTTGACACTGGCAGCGCGGCTGCATGCGCGCACGGTCGCGACCGTCGGCGCGACCGTGCACGCGCCTCACGTGACGCCCGGCCGGCCGGACGCCACACCGTTTCCTTCGGGGCTGGTGCAGGTCGCGGTCTGCGGCGCGCATCTGAGCGGGCTCCCGCTGAACTGGCAACTGACGCAGCGTGGCGCGACGCTGGTGCGCGCGGCGCGCAGTGCACCGGTCTACCGGCTGCATGCGTTGCCCGGCGGTCCGCCGTTTCGCCCGGGTATGGTGCGCGCGGATGGCGAGCTCGCTGGCAGCGGCGGGGCGATCGAGCTGGAAGTGTGGGAGATGCCGGCAAGCCAGTTCGGCTCGTTCGTCGCCGGGATCCCGGCGCCACTGTGCATCGGCACCGTGCTGCTCGACGACGGCTCGTCGGTGCAAGGCTTCCTCTGCGAAAGCCACGCCGTTCGAGATGCGCAGGACATCACCAAATCAGGCGGCTGGCGGGCCCACCTGTCCACGCTGGACTGATCGCCCGGCGATGCATCTTGGTGCATTGCTCATCGCCAGCGGCTGGCATGTGGATTGCATTGCTTCCAGTGCAGGTGGAGCGAGTTCGTATGTTGAGCGCATGCACTCCTCACACTCAGGGTCACTAGGGTTCCGATCGGCAGCGATGCCGGTGCTGGTCCGAGAGTGATCCGGCCTTGGCGGTCACCAGCCATCGAGGCTCCACGGAGGGACAAAAGCCCGGGAG
>JBJXEJ010000065.1:0-22903 GCA_046154125.1 Rhizobacter sp.
GCGCTGCCGGTCTGACCATGACCGACGTCAAGGATGACGGGGGCGCCGTCAGCGCGACCGCGCTGATTCACCACGGCTACACGCCGCCGGGTGGTTTCGCTGCCGTGCAGCCCGCCGTGCACAAGGCCTCGACGGTCATCTTTGCCAACACGCAGGCCCTTCACGCTCGCCAGTGGAAGGACAAGACAGGCTACACCTACGGGCTCCACGGCACGCCCACCACCTTCACGCTGGAAGAGCGCATCTCGACGCTGGAAGGCGGCTTGCAGACGCTGCTGCTGCCCAGCGGGCTGGCGGCGATCGCGCTGGTCGACATGGCATTGCTTCACAGCGGCGACGAGGTGCTGATTCCCGACAACGCCTACGGTCCGGGCAAGGAACTGGCCCGGTGCGAACTCGCTCGCTGGGGCATTTCGCATCGCTTCTACGACGCGATGGATCCGTCGTCACTCGACGCGGCATTGAGTCCGGCCACCAAGCTCGTGTGGCTGGAAGCGGCGGGCTCGGTGACGATGGAGTTTCCAGACTTGCCGGCACTGGTCCGACGGATCCGCGCGCACGGTGCGCTGACCGCGCTTGACAACACGTGGGGCGCCGGCATTGCATTCCCCGCGTTCGAGATCGAGCCCGGTCTCGGCGTCGACGTTTCCATCCAGGCGCTGACCAAGTACCCATCCGGTGGCGCCGACGTGCTGATGGGCTCGGTGACGACTCGCGACGACAACCTGCATCTGCGATTGAAGGCCTCACACATGCGCATGGGCTGGGGTGTCGGAGCAAATGACGCCGAACTGCTGCTGCGCTCGCTGCCGACGTTGGCATTGCGCTACCACGCGCAGGATCGCGCAGCGCGCCGCCTGGCCGACTGGTGGAGCCAGCGGACCGAGGTCGCTCAGGTGCTGCATCCGGCGCTGGCCGGATCTCCGGGGCATGCGTCCTGGCAGCGCCAGTGCACTGGTTCGGCGGGCCTGTTCTCTGTGGTCTTCGACGAACGCTATGGCCAGGTGCAGGTGCATGCGTTCGTGGATGCGCTTCGCTTGTTCAAGATTGGGTACTCGTGGGCCGGGCCGGTCAGTCTGGTGGTGCCCTACGACCTGGCGTCGATGCGAAAACGACCCGCATGGCCGGGAACGCTGGTGCGATTTTCGGTGGGCCTCGAGGACGTCGATGACC
Organism: Rhizobacter sp.; assembly: GCA_046154125.1. Classification (GTDB taxonomy): domain Bacteria; phylum Pseudomonadota; class Gammaproteobacteria; order Burkholderiales; family Burkholderiaceae_C; genus PBB1. The sequence continues at coordinate 1,174 of JBJXEJ010000065.1, forward strand.
TCATCGGCGACTGCGAGCAGGCACTGGTTTCGCTGGGATGAGCCGACATGAATCGAAACGCCTGCCGCTGATCGACCTTCTGAAGGTGATCGCGTCGCAGTTGATCGTGCTGCATCACCTGTCTTTCTACGGGCCGATGTCCGATCACGCGGCTCCATTGATGCCCGGGCTCATTCACTGGCTGGCCGATCCTGCGCGCATGGTTGTCCAGGTCTTCCTGGTCGTCGGCGGTTACCTTGCCGCCCTGAGCCTGGCACCCGACGGCCACTTGCGCACACCGGCACGTGTGGGCTCGCGACTGTTCGAGAGGTACTTGCGTCTGGCACTGCCGCTGGCCCTGTCATTGCTTCTGGCAATCGCTGCGGCGGCGGTCGCACGGGGATGGATGGATCATTACTCGATACCCGATGCTCCGCGTCCGATGCAGTTGCTCTGGCATTTGCTGCTTGCCCAGGATCTGGTGGGCGAAGAAGCGCTGTCGGCGGGCATCTGGTACGTTGCCATCGACTTGCAGCTTTACGCGGCCTTGTTGCTGTGGATGGCGCTCGTGGCCGTGTGCATGAAGTCTAGGGAATCTGTCCGACGCGTGCTCCCGTGGGGCGTCGTTGGCGCGGTGGTCTGGTCTGCCCTGGTCGTCAACCGCAATGCAGTCTGGGACTTCAGCGCGCCCTATTTCTTCGCGGCGAATGGCTTGGGCGTGCTCGCAGCGTGGGCGCGTGGAGGTCGGGCAGCGCGTTGGGCCCTCGGTCTGGCTCTGAGCAGCGTGATGCTCGGCCTCTGGCTTGATTGGCGCGATCGGCTGGCGCTGGCAGCTTTGTTGGCCGCGATCCTCTGGTGCTGGCAGTCGACACGCAGCGGTTGGATCGTCGTGCCGGATTCAGCAGTCGCTCGGGCAATCGCCTTGTTGCACCGCCTGGGGCAGATCAGCTACTCCGTGTTCCTGATGCACTTCCCCGTGTGTCTTCTGGTCAATGGGGCGTTCACGGCCTTTGTTCCGACCGAGCCTTGGCTTCAGGCATTCGGCATGCTGCTGGCGTGGGGTGCCAGCGTGTGGGCGGGTGCGGTGTTCCACCGCCGGGCCGAGGCGCCATTGATGGACTGGATCACCCGGTGCCGAACCGCCGGGTGGCAGTTGAATCGGTCTGGGCGATTGCCGACGACTGGGTAAGGACAGCGGCGAAATCCGTTCTGCCGAGCGGAAGTCGCCGCTTCACGGCACAAGGTCAGGCCTTGGATGAGACTTTGTGTCTCATCAATCTCCCTTTTTCGCGATCCCAGTCCCGCTTCTTCTCGGTGTCGCGCTTGTCGTGTTCTGCCTTGCCCTTGGCCAGCGCGATCTCCGCCTTCACGAGCCCCCCCTTGTAGTGCAGGTCGAGCGGCACCAGTGTGTAGCCCTTTTGCTCGACCTTGCCGACGAGCCGCTTGATCTCTTCCTTGTGCAGCAGCAACTTCTTTGTGCGGTCGGCCTCGGGGCTGATGTGGGTCGACGCACTGCGCAGCGCGTTGATGCGACAGCCAATCAGGAACAACTCGCCATCGCGGATGACCACGTAGCCGTCGGTCAGCTGGACCTGACCCGCACGTATGGCCTTGATCTCCCAGCCCTGCAGCATCATGCCGGCTTCGTAGCGTTCTTCGATGTGATAGTCGAACCGGGCGCGTCGGTTCTCGGCGATGGGCATGAAGTGTTCGCGCTCAAGGCACGTCAATACAATCGCTGCATTGTATGAAGCACGTCAAGAAATCAGTGCTGCTGTGGTACTCGCCGCACGAGATGTACGAGCTGGTCACCGCGGTGGCCGACTATCCGAAGTTCCTGCCGTGGTGCGCACGTTCCGAGGTGCTCGAACACACGGATGTCACCATGATCGCCCGTCTGCATCTGGCCTACGCCGGCATCCGGCATGCTTTCACCACCCGCAACGAGCACGAAAGCGACAGTGCCGTTCGCGTCAAGCTGGTCGACGGTCCGTTTTCGCTGCTCGATGGTCAATGGCTGTTTCATCGCGTCGGGTCCGAGACGCAGGCCTGCAAGATCGAATTCGAGCTGAGATATGCGTTCGCGAGCGTGGCTCTTGAAACGGTGGTGAGCCCTGTGTTCGACCGCATTGCCAACACCTTCGTCGACTCGTTCGTCAAGCGCGCAGCGCAGGTCTATGGCGAGCGATGACCCTGCCATGTTGCACATCGAGGTGGTGATCAGCCCCGGTGCGGGCGAGGTGCGGCAGATCAGCCTGACGCTGCATGCCGGCTCGTCCGTGCGGGATGCGTTGAGTCAAAGCGGATTAAGTACCCGAATCGGTGACGCTGAGGTCCCGTCGATGAAGGTGGGGGTCTGGGGTCAGCTGAAATCTCTGGATCACCCGCTGCGCGATCGCGATCGCGTCGAGATCTATCGCCCGCTGATGATCGACCCGAAAGATGCCCGGCGTCGGAGGCAGCGCGCTACTTGCAGTCCGAAGCGATCACGGCCCTAGCCCGATTTCCTTCCTCGGCTCGACCCTTGTCGTCGAGCACCTCGCGCTCGCCTTTCTCGTTGATCCGGGCGACGCGCAAGCCTTCGTCGATGACCCGGATCTGGCTGCGCGCCCGGCTGCAGTTCTCGGCCTTCTGGGCGGCAATCTTCTCGTCCTCTGCCTTGGATTTGGCCGCCTTCTCCTGCTCGGCCTTGCGCAGCTTTGCTTCGAGTTCGGGTTCGACGGCCTTGGGCGCCGGCAGGCTGGGCGCCGAAGCAGCCGCCTCGGTGTCCGCGGATGGCACGTTGCGCAGCTTGGCGCCGGCCGGTCGTTGAAGGACCGCAGCTTCGGGCGTGCCCGGAGGTGGAGGAAGGTCGCTGTACTGCGTTTGCCCGCTCTTGTCTCGCCATTTCCACTGAGCGGCTGCAGGCATGCACAGGCTGCCCAGCAGCACGATTACCAACAACGCAGCAGACCAGTGACGCATGGAACAAGCACCTCTCGGAGAGACGACAAAGTGTAAGCGTGCCACCCCGCCCACCCGACGCAACTCGCAGGCCAAACCGTGCATCTGTTCCTGCATCCCTATAATTTCGTTTTGCGTCAGGAGCCATTTCCATGCGCCTTCTTGGTAAAGCGCTCACCTTCGACGATGTGTTGTTGGTGCCAGCGTTCTCCCAGGTGTTGCCCCGCGACACCAGTCTTGCCACCCGAATCTCCCGCAACATCCAGTTGAACCTCCCGCTGGTGTCCGCCGCGATGGACACGGTGACCGAGGCGCGGCTGGCGATCGCCATCGCCCAGGAAGGCGGCATGGGCATCGTGCACAAGAACCTCAGCCCGAAACAGCAGGCCGCTGAAGTGGCTCGCGTCAAGCGTTACGAATCCGGCGTGCTGCGTGATCCGATCACGATCACTCCCGATACCCCGGTGCGTCATGTTGTCGAGTTGTCGCGCCAGCATGGCGTGTCCGGCTTCCCGGTTCTCGAGGGCACTCGCGTCGTCGGGATCGTCACCAACCGCGACCTTCGATTCGAAACACGGCTCGACGCGCCGGTGCGCGAGATCATGACGCCGCGCGAGCGGCTGGTCACGGTCGATGAACGCGCGACACTCGAAGATGGCAAGGCGTTGATGCACCTGCACAAGCTCGAGCGCGTGCTGGTGGTCAATTCAGCCGGCGAGTTGCGCGGTCTGATGACGGTCAAGGACATCACCAAGCAGACCAGCTTTCCGAGTGCCGCACGAGATGCCCAGGGCAAGCTTCGTGTCGGCGCTGCGGTCGGTGTTGGCGAGGGTACCGAGGAGCGCGTCGAGGCCCTGGTGCGCGCTGGCGTCGATGCGATCGTCGTCGACACCGCGCACGGTCACAGCGCGGGCGTGATCGAGCGCGTGCGTTGGGTCAAGCAGCATTACCCGCATGTCGATGTGATCGGCGGCAACATCGCCACCGGGTCCGCGGCGCTCGCATTGGTCGAGGCCGGTGCCGACGGCGTCAAGGTCGGCATCGGGCCGGGTTCGATCTGCACCACCCGCATCGTCGCGGGCGTCGGCGTGCCGCAGATCACCGCGATCGACAACGTGGCCAAGGCGCTATCCGGCAGCGGCGTGCCCCTGATTGCCGACGGTGGCATCCGCTACTCCGGCGACATCGCCAAGGCGCTCGCGGCCGGAGCCCACACGGTGATGATGGGCGGCGTGTTCGCCGGTACCGAAGAGGCGCCCGGCGAGATCGTGCTGTTCCAGGGCCGCAGCTACAAGAGCTACCGCGGTATGGGTTCGATCGGTGCGATGCAGCAGGGCAGCGCCGACCGCTACTTCCAGGACAACACCGGCGCCAACCCGAATGCCGACAAGCTGGTCCCCGAAGGCATCGAAGGGCGGGTTCCCTACAAGGGTTCGATGGTCAGTATCGTGTTCCAGATGGCCGGTGGCATCCGCGCCGCGATGGGTTACTGCGGCTGCGCCTCGATTGAAGACATGCGCAGCCGTGCCGAGTTCGTCGAAATCACGTCCGCAGGCATCCGCGAGAGCCATGTGCATGACGTGCAGATCACGAAGGAAGCACCGAACTACCGCATGGAATGACGACGCCCGTGAACGACAACGCGGGCGTTGCGGAGCCTGGCGAGCCGCCGATGCCGCCTGAGCGGGACAGGCGTCGGGCTGCGATGCCTTTCATCCTGGTGGCTGTGCTGATCGACATGGTGTCGATCGGCATCATCATCCCTGTGCTTCCAGCGCTGGTCGGCAGCCTCACCGGTTCGCAGGCCGATCACGCGTTCTGGCTGGGTGTGGTCAGTTTTGCCTTCGGCATCGCCAACTTCTTCGGTGCGCCTATCCTGGGCGCCCTGTCGGATCGTTTTGGCCGGCGCCCGGTGCTGCTGTTGGGCTTCTGTGGCCTGGCGTTCACGTTCTTTGCCACCGCGTTGTCGACCACGCTGTGGATGCTGATCGTGGTGCGCCTGCTGGGCGGCGGCCTGCAGGCCAACGCGGCGGTTGCCAACGCCTATGTGGCCGACATCTCGGCCCCCAACGAACGGGCCAAGCGCTTCGGCATGTTGGGCGCGATGTTTGGCATCGGCTTCATCCTCGGTCCGGCGATGGGTGGCGTGCTGGGTGCCATCGACCTGCACCTGCCGTTCTTCGTGGCAGGCACGTTCGCACTGGTCAACCTGCTTTACGGCTTTTTCGTGCTTCCGGAGTCGCTGCCAGAGGATCGCAGGCGCGCTTTCGCATGGCGTTCAGCCAATCCGATCACCTCATTGAAGGCGCTGGCGAACCTCAAGGGCGTCGGCAGGCTGGTCGGCGTGATCGCATGCACCGGGTTGGCCCAGGGCGTTCTCTACAACTGCTGGGTGCTGTACGCGACCTTCAAATTCGGCTGGGATTCCAGCGCGAACGGCTGGTCGCTGGCGGCCATCGGCGTGGTCTCGGTGTTTGTGCAGGGCTACCTGCTCGGCAAGCTGCTCAAGAAATTTCCGCCCCATCGTCTGGCGGTCTTCGGGCTCATCTCGTCGACGCTGGCCTACGCGATGTGGGGTGCCGCTGTGGCGGGCTGGATGATGTACGCGGTGATCTTCGCCAACATACTCGGCTTCACTGTCAATTCGTCGATCCAGAGCATTGTCTCGAGCGCCGCTGACGACCGAAGTCAGGGCCGAACGCTTGGTGCAGTCAGCGCGCTCAACAGCCTGACCGCCGTCATGGGGCCCTTGATCACCACACCGTTTCTGGTGATGGTGTCCGACCTTCCACAAGGGCATTGGGCGATGGGCGCGCCGCTGTACTGCGGCTCGCTGCTGCAGGCCCTGGCGCTTTACCTGGCGTGGACGCATTTCCGCCGGATGGATGCCAAGTTGCGTCCGGTCGACCCGTTGCCGACGCCCGGTGCACCGTGACGCCCGCCCTGTTTGCATCCATTTTCAGAAGCCATTCATGCACGACAAGATCCTCATCCTCGATTTTGGCTCGCAGGTCACGCAGCTGATCGCCCGCCGCGTGCGCGAAGCACATGTGTTCAGCGAAGTGCACCCCTGCGATGTCACGGATGCATGGATCCGCGAATACGCGAAGGACGGCGCGCTGAAGGGCGTGATCCTGTCGGGCAGCCATGCCAGCGTCTACGAGGACACCACCGACAAGGCGCCGCAGGCGGTGTTCGAACTCGGCGTGCCGGTGCTCGGCATCTGCTACGGCATGCAGACGATGGCACACCAGTTGGGCGGCAGAGTCGAGAGCGGCCACCAGCGCGAGTTCGGTTTCGCGGCGGTGCGCGCACGCGGCCGCACTGCGCTGCTGAACGACATCGCCGACTTCACGACGCCGGAAGGCGCCGGCATGTTGAACGTGTGGATGAGCCACGGCGACAAGGTCACCGAACTGCCGCCTGGCTTCAAGCTGATGGCTAGCACCGATAGCTGCCCGATCGCCGGCATGGCCGACGAGGCGCGCCGTTTCTACGCGGTGCAGTTTCACCCCGAGGTCACGCACACGCAGCAGGGCCAGGCCATCCTCGACCGCTTCGTGCGCGGCATCTGCGGCGCCAAGGCCGACTGGGTGATGCGCGACCACATCGCCGAAGCGGTCGCGAAGATCCGCGATCAGGTCGGCGACGAGGAAGTGATCCTCGGGCTGTCGGGCGGCGTCGATTCGTCGGTGGCGGCGGCGCTGATCCACCGTGCGATCGGCGACCAGCTCACCTGCGTGTTCGTCGACCACGGCCTCCTTCGCCTGAACGAGGGCGACCTGGTGATGGACATGTTCGTCGGCCAGTTGCACGCCAAGGTGATCCGCGTCGATGCGAGCGGTCTGTTCCTCGGCAAGCTGGCCGGCGTCAGCGACCCCGAAGCCAAGCGCAAGATCATCGGCGGCGAGTTCGTCGCTGTGTTCAAGCAGGAGGCGGCCAAGCTGACCAGTGCGGGGGCAAAGGGAGCGAAGTGGCTCGCGCAGGGCACGATCTATCCGGACGTGATCGAGTCCGGCGGCGCCAAGAGCAAGAAGGCCGTCACGATCAAGAGCCACCACAACGTCGGTGGCCTGCCCGAGCAACTGGGACTCAAGCTGCTCGAGCCGCTGCGCGACCTGTTCAAGGACGAAGTGCGCGAACTCGGTGTGGCGCTCGGCCTCCCGCCCGGCATGGTCTACCGCCACCCCTTCCCAGGTCCGGGCCTGGGTGTGCGCATCCTTGGTGAGGTGAAGAAGGAGTATGCAGACCTGCTGCGCCGCGCCGACGACATCTTCATCCAGGAATTGCACAACTTCAAGGACGAAGCGACTGGGAGGACGTGGTACGAGCTGACCAGCCAGGCCTTCGCCGTATTCCTTCCCGTCAAGAGCGTTGGCGTGATGGGCGACGGCCGGACTTACGAGTACGTTGTGGCCCTGCGCGCTGTGCAGACCAGCGACTTCATGACCGCCGACTGGGCCGAACTGCCCTATGCGCTTCTGAAGAAGGTGTCGAGCCGCATCATCAATGAAGTACGCGGCATCAACCGCGTCGCTTACGACGTCAGCAGCAAGCCGCCAGCGACGATCGAGTGGGAATGAATAAAGATCGGTTCGTACCGATCAAGATCGTTCACCGCTAGACCTTATTCCCCTTGTCTGACAAGGAGTTATCTCTCAAGGTCGTTCACCGTAGATCAGCGTCAGTCGGCGTTTGATGACGGTAGGGTAGACGGTCAAAGATTTGGTGCATGTCACCGTCCAAACCGATACCGTCAGGTGGTCTGACGGTACGGCCTGACGGTAGGAGCGCCAAGTGCTTACCGACACCAATTTCAAGAGCCTGAAGCCACGTGAGAAGGCGTACAAAGTCGCTGATCGCGACGGGATGTATGTCTCGGTCTCCCCCGGTGGCAGCATCAGCTTTCGATATGACTACCGCCTCAACGGACGTCGTGAGACGCTAACCATCGGTCGATACGACGCCGGCATCGGCGCCAAGCGGGCCCGTGAACTGGGCGACCTTGATTACGGCCTGTCGGTGTCTTTGGCCGAGGCTAGATTGCTGTTGACTAAGGCCCGCCGATCCGTGGAGCAGGGGCAGTCACCATCCCGCGCCAAAGTCGAAAGGCGCGCCGTTGCTTCCGAAGCCTTGACGTTTGCCGGTTGGGCCTCCGCTTACTTTGAGAGCGCAAATCTGGCCGACTCCACCCTGGCAATGCGCAAATCGATCTACGAGCGCAACCTGAAGGGCCCATTCGGAAAGCTCAAACTTGAAGAGATCACCCCCTCAATGCTGATGGCGCTCTGCGAGAAGATCGCAGACCCCAAGGGTCGCAATGCTCCGGCACCAGCGGTTCATGCACGTGAGGTCGTGTTGCTGGTGTTCCGATACGTTCAAGCTCGTGGAGTGAAGATCGCCAACCCGGCCGAAGCAATACGGCCGAGCGCGATCGCCACATTCAAGGCGCGCGACCGAGCGTTGTCGCCGACGGAGATACGAACCTTCTTCAAGGCACTCGAGAAAGTCTCGACGCTGCCAACGTTGCGCTTGGCGGTGAGATTCATGCTCCTGACGATGGCTCGCAAGTCTGAGTTCACAGGAGCCAGATGGTCCGAAATTGACTTCGAGAACGCAACATGGACCATTCCATCTGAGCGGATGAAGGCGGGACGGCCTCACCGCGTGTACCTGAGTCAGCAGGCAATCGACATCCTGATAGCTTTCAAGACCTGCTTCTGCGCCAGTGAATACGTCCACCCCGGACGGTACGAGTCGAACCTGCCGATTAGCGGTGCCACCCTCAACCGAGTCCTCGATGCCGCTCAAGAAGCTATCGGGGCTGACGGTATCGAATTCGACCATTTGACGGTACACGACCTCCGGCGCACGGCGTCCACGCTGCTACACGAAGCCGGATTCAACAGCGACTGGATTGAGAAGTGTCTGGCCCATGAGCAGAAGGGTGTTCGCGCGGTCTACAACAAGGCCGAATACGCCGATCAGCGGCGCGACATGTTGCAGCAATGGGCGGACATGGTCGACGCCTGGATTGCTGATCGAGACGTGATCCCTGTCCGACGACAACTGGCGGCCTGAAACCGACCCGCCAGTCGATCTGCCGCAATGTTCCAGGCCGCCTTTGGGCGGCCTTTTTTCGCCTGAGCCATGGTGCTGGAAGTGACTGGCTGCAGCTTTGGATGCTCCTCAGAACAGGGGGGCGTTCGGTTATGTGGTTTAGGCCCGAGAACACTTGCATATCAGCGGCAACCACCAGGGATCAATTGATATGAGCCAACCCAGACCAGACCGTGCGGTTAAGTCCTGTGGCGGGATAAACACTTTCATATCAAGGGCAACCACTAGGGATCAATTGATATGAATCAACCAAGACGAACGATTCGCCGGTCAGCAGTAGTCGCCAAAACCGGACTCTCGCAAAGCACGATCTACTACGCAGAGAAGGCTGGAAACTTCCCTCCGCACTTCATGCTGACCCCGCGCTGCGCAGTGTGGTTTGAGGACGAGGTCGATGAATGGCTCGTTTCCCGACGCGCCGAGTCCGCAAGTCTTACCGCGCTTCCTTCAAGGAAGTTCCGGTCGGGCAAGGAGCGGGCAGCTTGAGCGCCCACACAACACTTCCATCGCTGGGCACGCATATCCAGCACGGTGACCTTCTTGCGCACATCGGGGGTGGCGTGTGAACCGTCCATCGTTTCAGTTCTACCCAGCCGACTGGATGGCGAACTCGAACCTTCGGCGCTGCAACTTCATGGAGAAGGGCATCTGGGTGGACGCCCTCTGCCTTATGCACCAGCAGGTCGAATATGGTGTCCTGCGCTGGCCGTTGAAAGAGATCGCCGAGGCGGTGAAGTGCAGGCCGGCCGATCTCCAGACGCTTGTCCGCAAGGGCGTGTTGAAGGGTGCTGACGACGAGTTGACGAAGCCTTACGTCTACACGCCGCGCAGCGGTCGCAAGGACGGCGAACCCGTCGTGCTGATCGAGTCCCAACCGGGCCCGATCTGGTACTCGTCGCGAATGGTTCGTGACGAGTATGTCCGCCGCAATCGTGGCGAAGGTTCACGCTTTGGTGACACCAACGATGCAACACCCGACGACGCATCAAAGCACGCACCAAAGCCCCCCTTTGGTGACGGCTCTTCTTCTTCATCTTCTTCTTCAATTAAAAAGACTTGTTCAAAGCGTGCCGCTTCGAACGTTCAGGGCTTCCCTCCAGGCTTCGAAGAATTCTGGAAAACCTACCCGAAGCGAAAGGCCAGAGCCGACGCGATCAAGGCTTTCGCAAGGCTGAGGCCCGATGCCGATTTGCTCCAGACCATGCTGGCTGCGATCACGGCGCAGGCATCGACAGAAAACTGGCGCAAGAACGGCGGGGAGTTCATCCCGATGCCGGCGACATGGCTGAACGGCCAGCGGTGGCTCGATGAAATCCCATCCGGTGGCCAATCCGATCTCGACGCGATTTTTCGCCGAGGTGCCCAATGATCGGACTCAACGAACTGGTCGCGCTGCGTCGATCAGGGCTGAAGCCTGCGGCCGTCTTCATCGACATCGTCAGCAGCCGGGCTGCGATCTTCGATCCCATTGGCGACAACGGCATCGCGTACCTCGAGATCGAGCCCAGCGACAGCCTCACGTCGATCGACTTCCGGCCGCTGGTCGGGCTCAACGTCGCCATCTTCGACAACACGGGCAACGACCGCAGGCATCGCCAGGTCGCCGCATTGGTTCGCGCTGTTGAGCCTGCACGGTTGGTGGTGCCGATCGCTGAGGGCAGCACATGGACGGTTCACTGCCGTCATGCCGGCAACCCACCGACAGAAAGCAAGGTGGCACTGTGAGCCGCACACCACTGAGCTTCAGCGCCGATGACATCGACCTTGCGGCCTACATGCAGGACACCGATGTGTCATATCGGGTCAAGCCTGCGTCGGCATGGGAAGCTGACCTGAACGCCGAGTTCTGCGACCAAGGGCAGGGCAGTGTGTACCCGCGGCTTCCATGGGCCCGGCTCGACAACAAGATCGCCATGCGGCCTGGCGAGGTGACGTTGTGGTTCGGGTTCAACGGTCACGGCAAGTCGCTGCTGCTGGGTCAAGCCGTGCTCAGCCTATGCGCTCAAGGCCAGCATGCATGCGTGGCCAGCTTCGAAATGCGGCCGCACAAGACGCTGGCTCGCATGGCCCGGCAGTTCATAGATGAGAGCCAGCCCTCGCCGCCGCAAGTGCGCGCATTCTTGCGCTGGGCGCAGGGGCGGTTGTGGCTCTATGACCAGACGGGCTCAGTCGACGCGGAGCGCGTCTTCGCCGTGATCCGGTACGCCGCCACGGAGCTGAAGGTCTCGTACTTCGTCGTCGACAACCTGACCAAGTGCGTCGCATCGGATGACGACTACGCCGGCCAGAAGGCCATCGTCGACAAGCTCACCGCGCTCGCACAGAGCCTGAATATTCACATTCACTTGGTGCACCACGCACGCAAAGATCGTGACGAATGCAGACCGCCGCGCAAGATGGATGCACTGGGTGCGTCCGCGATCACGAACCTCGTCGATAACGTCCTGATCGTCTGGCGCAACAAGGCGAAAGCCGAAGCCGCACTGCCTGACTATCGGCAACCCGATGCGCTGCTGATCTGCGACAAGCAACGGCATGGCACCGGCTGGGAGGGCTCGCTGAACCTGAACTTCCATCAGCGCTCGATGCAGTACGTCGAGAGCGGGTCATGTGCGCTCGACCTGAGCGCCTATCCGCATGGGTTGCATGCTGAGGCTGCAGCAGCGTAAGCCAACATGCAGACCTCCGCAGCAGATCGCCAGGGCACAAGCGCCGAGCACGGCATCTTGAACGCAGCCACTCTGAAAGCTCGAGCCGAATGCGACGCGATGCCGAAGACCGCTGACCCCACTCTTTCGCTCGTGTACTCCAACGCACGCGGCTTGCGCTGCGGTGAATCTCATCGATTTTCCAAAAACAGTGAGGCGGAGGTCGCCCTCGCGCGGCTGTTGCGAAGCAAGGGGTGGACCTACATGGCCATCGCGCGCCTGCTTGGTCTGAAGCACAAACAAGTGGTGTTCGACTGGGTCATCGGTCGGCGTCGTAGGCCGCCTGCAAGAGTGGTAGTCAAGCGCACGATGTCTCGCAGATTGCGTGAGAGTCAGATCCATCAAAACACCGAATCATTGAAAGACGATCATCCACCGACCGGGCGTCCCGGTCTGGACTGAGCGGTCGATACCGTCAGTGGCACCGTCACACGGCTGATCCGTTGGCCGTGCGGTTAAGTCCTCTTCCGACATCGAAACTGGCTGCATGCCCAAGCACAGCACCGCGAGAGACCCCCTTGCCGAGTTCGACGAACTGCCGGATTGCGCCTTCGTTCGCCGGCCAATCGTCAAGGCTATCTGCGGCCAGTCTGACGACTCCTGGGACCGTCTAGTGAAGGCTGGCCGAGCACCTGCACCGGTTCGCATCGCCGACCGATCAATCGCCTGGCGAGTTGGCGAACTGCGGACTTGGCTCGCTCGGCCTGAGAGTTATTTCACAGGCGAGCTTCCTTCATACAACCCTGAGAAAGACGCACCATGACTCAACACGAAGCCCTCGCGGCGGCCCTCTTTGGCGCTGCCGCTGCCCGCCACGGTACCGATGCGCCAGTGCACCCGCTCGACGCGCACCAGGCGGCCGCTGAGGCCCTCTACGGTGAGGGCACGCGCACTGCCGCCGAGGTGGCCCAGTTCGGCGCGGCCGACGTGCCGCCTCTGGCCCCGGTCAGCCGCGAGGTGCAGGCCTTGCGGGACGAGATGGGTGAGGTCAACCTCGAAGGCGCCTTCAAGGCGTTGAACGGCGAGCTGGTGGACATGTTCCAGGCGGCAAACCCAACGGCGGAGCCAGCCGATACAGCGCGCGCCGTCAACGAATGGAAGGCCATCGCCCTGGACCTGCAACTCGGCCACGACGACCTGAGCAACCTGGCCTCAGCGGTCAAGGCAGCCACGCTCTCGCCCATCGATGCGACGGCCCGTGCTGACGGCGCTCGCGAATCGATGGAGCAGCTTCGAGCGGTCTACGGCGCCGATGCCAACGTGGTGCTCGGCCGCACCAAGGCACTGGTGAACCGTGACCCCCGAGTTCGTGCACTGCTCGAGTCGACTGGCCTCGGCTCGCAACCTCGAACCGTCCTGCGTCTTGCCGAACTGGCGCAAGAGCAATTCGTCCGCGGTCGCCTCAAGTAACCAACCCAGGGAGAGCTCCATGTCCGGATCAACAAGAAACAGCAACATCGCAAGCGACACCACAACCGGCGATGTCGTCGGCCTGATCGGCGGCGGAGGCCGCGAAGTCGCGCACCCCGGCAACCGAATCGACTCCAGTGCCGTTCCAGGCGCGGCAACCCAGCACGGCGCGACGATGGGGCGTGTCGCGATTGCTGCCGGGGCGTCGAGCGTGGTCGTCACCAACCGACTCGTCACGACAGCCAGCACGATCCTCGCGGTGATCAGCCAATCCGCTGCCGACGGCACCCTGACGCAGATCCTGCGTGTCGCTCCCGGAGCCGGCAGCTTCACGATCTCAGGCAACGCCAACGCCACGGCTGCGACCCAGGTCGATTGGTGTCTCTTCGGCCTGATCCAATGATCCGCGCCCGCTTGCTGCTCTGGGACGCACTGCGGCGAGGCTGCGGCCTGGCTGTGCATGCCGCCTTGGCCGCTCAACTCTTGGCAGGGATTGCACGGTGATCTACGACAGCTTGCTTCTGCTGGCCGGCTACGTCGATGCGGCAGGAGTGCTGCAGGCAGAACGGTTTTCTGCGGTCGGGGCGACGGCAAGCATCAACGCGATCCCGACGGGCCTCGACCGAACGTCAAGTGCATATGTCGTCGATGCCACTGGCCGCGACTTCGGTGACGGCACTCGGATCAAGGGTGTGCTGCGCGTCACTTCTTCCCCAGCAGGCAGCGGGACCATCGCCATCGAACTGGTGGCTGCGGACGATGAGGACTTCGTCACCAACCTGGTCCGACTGAGCCGAACCGCTGACTTCACGCCGGCCCAGTTGCCGCTCGGTGCCTTCATCAACGTGTCGATCAACAGCCAGCGCGATCAGCCTCGGCGCTTCATCGGCATTCGCGTCGTGATCAGCGGCGCCGCACTGTCGAGCGCTCTCGGGCTGTTCGGTGGCATCGCTCTGCACGGCGACTCGATCAACCAGGCGTTCAACACTCGCTGGGGGATCAAGTGAACACAGAACCCGAGCTGCTTCCGACATTGCCCAGATCGCCCGAGTTCATCGATCAGCGCAAAGAAAAGCAGCGTGTCCGTGCCCAGATCGACGCCGTGATCGCACGCCGGGATCACGAGCTGATGTGCCGCCGCGCCCGTGCGAACGATCTCGACAGTGATCCCCTTGACCTCTACCGCTAGGAGCCCCCGATGGAATATGACGCCCACCTCGAAGAACGCATCGACGCATCTGATGAAGTGCACGATGCAGCCGACGTCGAAGAGATCGTCGACATCAGCGTGCGGTGCTATGCCGCACCGACTGCAGTGCGTTCACCAGATGCGATCCTGTGCGGTCTGAACGGAACCAACATCGGCACACGCAAGGAGCCTGAGTCCGCCGACGACCGCATGCGCGTCAAGGCGGCCGAGAAGTGGTTGAACGCGATGAGGGTTGCAACATGAGCATCGAGCCTTCACCGCTGCCGGCCGACGTCGATCCTGTCGACGCCCAGACCGAGTGGCATACCGCACAGTTTGGTGAGCCGAAGGATCCGGAGGCCACGGTACTTGCAGCGCGTCAGCGCGGTGCCGTTCAGTGGCTGGAAATGGTCGCAGCATGCGACGCGGTGGTGGTTGTCCGGTGACTGACATCACCCGTGCCGATGGCGGGCGCTTTGTCGCCGGCCAGGCACCCAAGTCGCCGGGCCGGCCGATCGGTCCCAGCCGAGCCGAGCAGATTGCGGCCTACCTGGAACCTCACAAGCAAGCCGTGCTTGACAAGGCCATCGAACTGGCAAAGCTGGGAGATCCGCAGTCGATGAAGCTCGTGCTGGAGCGTCTGGCGCCCATCCCGAAGCAAGACAGCGAGCGTGTGAGCATTCCCGGCTTCAGCGATGCGGGAACCCTGCAGGCCAAGGCCGAGGCGGTGCTTGCCGCTGCGGCGTCGGGACACTGCAGCGCCGAGGCCGCGCAGAAGCTGCTGAGCGTGCTCGATATGTACGCCCGGGCCATCACGGCCACCGACCATGAGAAGCGTCTGCAGGCCATCGAGTCTGGCCGCGCCGGCCCTGTTGTCGGCGAGATCGAGGATCCCATCTGATGGTCTCGTCGATCGCGGCCCGACTGGCAAAGGCCGAGGCCAAGGCCGTCTGCATCGAGCAGGATCTGCGAACCGCGATCAGGGCCTCGAGAACGGCGCCACTTGAACCAACCCACACCCGTGCTCAGTTGGAGGCGCTGGCGGCGGATCCTGGCCTTGTCGGGCGCATTGCGAGGGGCTGGATGCGCATCGGGCATGTGGCCGAGCGGGCGACCAGGTGCAATGTGATCGACCCTGCTCGCGTGCTTCCTGCCATGGCCGGTCGGCTGTACGACGACCCACTGAAATTCGCGCTGTTCGCCTTCGACTTCGGAGAAGACAAGTCGCTGCGCGTGGTGAAGCTCCCCGACCCTTGGGCCAAGTTCTACTGCAGCGAGTTCGGCATCGAAGCCTGGGCCTGCGAGATGTTCGACCAGATCGGTGCGCAGGTGCGTGAGCGCGCCTTCGATGGGGCCACTGCCGTCGATGCGATCCGGCACGCTGTCAGCTCGGGCCACGGCATCTCGAAGTCGGCCACGACGGCGATGCTGGTCAACTGGTTGATGACGACTCGGCCGAATGCCCGCGGCGTTATCACGGCCAACACCGCGCCCCAGCTTGAATCGAAGACCTGGGCCGAGTTGGCGAAGTGGACCAAGCGCAGCGTCTTTGCCGACTGGTTCGACGTCACCACCGGCCGTGGGTCTATGAAGATGGTAAAAAAGGAGGCGCCGGAGTCTTGGAACTGCTTCGGGCAGACCGCTGCCGAGGAACGTGCCGAGTCATTCGCAGGCCTGCACGCGGCCGACTCGACCCCGTTCTATGTCTTCGACGAGGCCAGCGCGATCCCTGCTGCGATCTGGCAGGTCGCCGAAGGCGGGACCACAGATGGCGAGCCGCACTGGTACTGCTTTGGAAACCCGACTCGCACAGGCACGAAGTTCTTCGAGTGCTTCCACGGTCAACGCCACCGCTGGTCCAGACGGCAGATCGACAGTCGCACCTGTCAGCTCACCAACAAGCAGCAGATCGACGAGTGGATCGCCGACTACGGCCAGGACTCCGACTTCGTGAAGGTGCGGGTGCGTGGCATCTTCCCGAGCGCGAGCAGTCTTCAGTTCATCAGCCGCGAGGTGGTCGACGACGCGATGACGCGCGAGCTGCCCTCCAGCCGCGGCGAATCGGTGGTGGTCGGCGTCGATCCGGCGCGGTTCGGCTCTGACAGCAGCGTCATCTTCACCCGCTGCGGTCGCGACGCGCGTGGCTGGCCTGCGATCAAGCTGCGCCAGGTCGACACGATGACCTTGGCCTCCAGGGTGGCCGAGCACGTCAACCTGATGCGCGCAGCGGGTCTGCATGTCGTCCTGAACGTCGATGGCGGCGGGGTGGGCGGTGGGGTCGTAGACCGTTTGCGATCGCTCAACTTCGACGTCAACGAGGTGCAGTTCGGCGCTCGCGCGATGGATCCGCGCAAATGGGCCAACCGCCGCGCCGAAATTTGGGGTTCGCTCCGAGACTGGCTGGCTTTCGGCGCGTTGCCCAGGGATGAAGAACTGGTCGCCGATCTCACGAACGTGGAGTTTGGCTACACGTCGACGGACCAGGTGCTGCTCGAGAAGAAGGAAAGCATGAAGGCGCGCGGTCTGTCGTCGCCAGACATCGCCGACGCCCTGGCTTGCACGTTCGCCGTGCCGACGCCGATCGCGATGAGCGGCGACTTCGCTGCGGCGGATCGCCATCAAGGCCGCGCCGAGATCCTGAACTACAGCCCCATCGAGGCGATGGCGCAGCAGCGCCGCGCTGCCAACTACTGACCCACCACGAGAGGATTCCCATGCTGAAGCCATTCAACTCCGAAGCATCCGTTATCGCAGTCATGGACCAGTTCCTTGACCGGATCGACAAACGTGCCCAGACCGAGGCCGACATTGAGGCGCTTCAGTCCGAAGCCAGGCCTGCATTGGAGTCGGCCAAGGCGAAGGCCGCCGACTTCGTTGCGCGATTGCCGGCGATCCGCGCTGCGCAGGCCCAGCGGGGCTCTTCAATGGTGGCGTGCGAGGCAGCGATCCGCCAGGCCATCGTTGCGGCTGAGGCGGAACTGTCGAACTTTGATCGACTGGTCGAGCTGAGCCCCGAAGCGACCGACCGCGCGCGGCGGGATCTGGAACGCGATCAACTGCGCGAGCTGCGCAGCGTGCTGACGACGGCCACGAAGCTGTTCGACACGCTCCGTGCGGCCTGTGCTTCGGACGATCGCGTGCTTGCCGAGATCCGTTGAGGCGGGTCGCTTCGATGCGATAAACCGCTGCGTCCAAGGTGGCGAGGCGTCACAGGCACGAGTAGAGACATTGCGAGTGGTCGCGGTGAGGATGACTCGCCCCACCAACGCCTCGAGGGCAGCGTAGCAGAGCTCGATGTGCGACGGGGCACTGTGAGGTGCCGTCAGGCAGCCAATCCGTCACGGTTCAGCGCTGATCAGTCGGCTGTTTCGATCTCGCGCGCATCCACCCAGTCCTTCGGATCAACCAGTGGCCGGAGCTTGCGTCTGTCGGTGATCGCTTCGCTGGAGCTGCCGCGCTGCAGATCGTTGCCGCTCCAAAGTTGCCGGAACGGCCGGCCGCTCACCGTCTTGACGCGATAGGCATCCTCGTAATCGGCAAAAGGCCCGATCCGCCGGACGACCTCAACGACAAGACCGATGTTCGCCGGGCAACCAGCAACGATGACGCAGCGAGTGCCGGGATTCAGGATGGACATTTCGGACTTTGGCTCCCAATTGGGGGTGAGGTCTGCAGCACGCTTGGAGGGCGCTTCCCGGCTGCGCCGAGAGTCAAATTATTGTGTCGTTGAACGAGTGCGCCAGTTTGTCGCGCGGTTGGCGAGCAAAATAGTCGGCGTCGCGTTCGCCAGCCAGTTCTGGCACGACACTCAAGTGGCGTTCAGTCACCAGTATCAGGAGAAGCTCCATGCCGTCACAACTGGAACTGCTGAAGGGGAGTTTGGCCCGGCTGGAGCCAACGTATGGGGCGGAGAATCCACTCGTGCAGGGCTTGAAAATGCAGATCGCCATGCACGAGCGCGACGAGTGGCGGCGCGCAAACGGTGGCTGGTTCGGTCCCGCAGCCGGGTGGCTGCAGCAGCCCAGCGGTGAGGGTCAGTCGATCGTGCCGGTGGTGGAACCATGAGCACCATCGAACTGAACCTGCGACTGGATGTCCGAGGCCGGGACAGCATTGCTTCCGAAATTCCACAGCGTCATGCTCACGCGCTTACCCCGCTCGGCGACTGAGACCACCGTAGACATGACGCCGAGGTGGGCGGGGAACTGGCGCCACGCTTGAACGGAAGGGTTAGGCCGCGTTGCCGCGAGACTACGACAACGAAAGACTCCGCCAGTATTCTCGAAGGAGCTCAGAGCACCTTAGCTGATTGAGCAAACGAAAGGAATCATGGCGGAAGTTCCCGAGCTTGGCGAGTTGTAGAGCGATGACCTCAACGTCCGCTTTCGATAGGCCAAGTGAGGTGGCATAGACAGGGCAGTCTCTTGCATCGCTCTCGAAAGGCCCACCGTCGAAGAGTAGCTCCAGGTTCAGCCTATGGAACGCAAAGCCGAGAAACGCGATTCTTCGGGCGTGGGACAAGGCTGTTCGTATCGCATTGCTCTCACCGAGCTTTGGATCAATGCCCTCTGTAAAGGTGCGAATTCCGCCGGCTAGTTGAATCAGCTTCTGGGCGTCAAGCTCGCCGCCAAATGCGATTCCTGCTTTGGGTGATTGCCATTCGAGTTGCCCCACGGTCCCATAGGGATGATAGATGTTGAGTGATTCGAGAGCTTTCGTCGATTCATCCGCAGACATGCGGTAGTAGTTCTGAAGGCTTGCGTGAAGGTAGTGCTCGATGCATCTGTCATAGTTGAAAGTGACTATTGCGACCTGCGAAAGGCGGGCTGCAATTTCGTCTTTGTGGCAATTCTCGGTAACAAGCTGGAAGAATGCATTGAACCAAGTGGCCTCAACGTCTGCAAAGTTAAGCGTGTTGTAGGATTTTCTACGATCGACATAGAGCTTGCTTCGTTTCTCAGCGTCAAGAATTGCGCGAACTATTGCCAGCTTTCCGCAGAGCGCTATGCTTTCGTCCCCGCGATGAGATTCGATGAAGTTGTCTATGGAGAGTGCCTGTGGCATCGCCCCAGCTATGTGGCGCGACGAGTGAAGGAATGGATTGATGTCATTGGTCCGCGGAGCAGGCAGTGATCTGGCCAGAGTGCGGAACGCTTCATCAATCAGTCCGTCCCCGCTTACCCTTCGATGCCCGTTCTCATACCGTATGTCGAGTGCAGTCGCAATGGCGCCCTTGAGTTCGGCACCCAGTGGCAAGTCCACCTCCTTGCTTGCCCCCGCTCCGACAACGAGCACAAGTGACTTGGTAAATCCGGTCGATTTCAACGCGAGTGCTCCTAAGCGGCCTGACGTTCGAGCTGAGCGGCTGCCGCCGACGGAGCGGTTTATCCCTGGAGGGGGTAATTTAGCTGCCGGCCCCGGAAGGGCCAAGCTGCGTAGTCGTTGGCAGTCCGCTCCAACGAGGGGTTAGGCCTCACCCGCTCAGTGAAGTGGATCGTCTCCGACTTCGTGTTCAGGGTCATCGTCGAACAACGCCTGAACCAGTATGGCTGCGTGTTCCGCGATGTGCTCGTGATCTTGTTCACTGAGAGTTGAGCGAAAACGCCTTGCACGCTCGATGTAGCGTTCAAGATTCCCATCAGTTAGAAGGAAATCTAGTGTCGAAGTGGCTCTCCATGCGAGTTGATATGCCCCCGTTGCCACGTCGATTGTTATGGATTCGCTTGGACGTTTGAACCCATTCCCCACAGGCCGAGCGTAGAAACCAAGTTGTTTCAACTGATCCAGCGCTTCAAATCCCTTCCCGTCGAGCAGAGCGTAGAGAGTCTTTCCTCGCTGCTTCAAGTCGTTCAGACTGATCTCGATTGCTTGATCAAATCGATCCTCGCTTCCATGGCGGGTATCGACCGACGCGATACTCTCTAGAAGTAGTGGAAGCAATTGCAGCGCTTCCAGCTTTGTCGTATGGCTCTTGAGAGATTTGGCGAATACCTCTGCTTTGTAATCGTCGGCGCGCGCGAACAGTAGCCCATCAACGCAGAACAATTTGCCGAGCTCTTCGAGGGCAAGAACGGACAAGGAAAGCGCCTGCGCATGGAGTCCGGCATCAAGCAATAGCTTGGCGGCGCTGACAAGATCACGCGCGTTCGACCAGCAGGCTTGGAACGCGCTTGCTACAAAGTCGAGGTTGTTCCGGTAGTTTTGGCGAGGCATGAGGTTAGTTTGTGAGGCCTAACTTTGGAGGTGAGCTGCGCGCAACAGCGGGCCGCCTCAACCGACTGGTTACTCCTCAGCTCGCAGCGCATGGCCCGCGGGGAAGTTCTTGGACTATGGCGGAGCCAATCGCGTGCAAACCCTTGACCGTGCTGCCAAGTGCCACGAACGAGATCCTGTTCGACCCAATCTCCAGCGCATCGCCTGCCTTGGTGATCAACAACAGGTGAGCCTCGCCGGGAAGTAGTCCTTCATCTGAGACGATGCTTTTGTCTATGTGTTCAATGCTGTCTCTAACATCAGTGAGCGTTGAGCTTGAGCTCTGCGCCAGCTTTCTGACGGTTCTATCAACACTCGGGCTATCCGGCTGACAGGCCACCCGTTCTAGGAGTCGAAGCGCCCGCTTTGTCGCATTGATACAGTTCTCAAATGATCCAAGTGCTTCGGCCAGAGATTGAGTGCTGCCATGCGTCATTTGATGCCTCATGCGTTCGCATCCGACACTGTATTCCCGGCAGGCTTTGTCTGTCGTGAGGAGATACGAGAGAAGTAGACGACTTGTCCGAGTTGGCTCTGGTGTCTGCAGCCCATGAAACAGGAACGCGTTCTCCAACTGATGCCGAAGCGTACCGGCTTCGGTTGGAAGGCCCGGAGGATCAAACGAGACGGCGTACGCCATGTGTTTCTGAGCGTTAACGTTTGAGCTGAGCGGACCCTGCCGGGTTGGCAGTTGGGCCGCGAGGCGGATGATGACCTAGAACGACTCGGGGCCCAACTGCCAAGCGGGTGTAGGTCCGCTCGAGCGAAGGATTTGCTTTCACTCGAATTAGCCTACCTGCAGCCGCATGCACCGCAGGAGCAGACGATCCAGCCGCATGCGACGCACTCTAGGTCGAACGCGTTGTCGAGTGGCTTCTTGCAAGACCAGCAATGGGTAATTCGCCATGAGCGCCGCGATTGGGTCGGACGTGTACCGGGATTCACCAGGTTCCGAGTCTCGAAAAAAGTATGACGGACCGCCTCGAAGAGAACAGCCCCGTACTTCTCCCAGCTTGCCTGAGCGACCGTAATCTCGAACTCGGCGCTCTCCCGTGCAAGTCCGGAGAGTGAATCAATGTACGGCTTGAAGAATACGTACTTTGAACCGCCCCGGAATTCGTGGAGGCTG
>JBJXEJ010000066.1:0-4387 GCA_046154125.1 Rhizobacter sp.
TTCCTGCCGGTGGGCACCGACGACACGAAGGCGCACGCCCCGCCACCAGCCAACTGGATCGCCTGGACCAGCCTGGGGTTGCTGCTCGTTTCGCTGGTCGGGGTGGTCGGGCTGGCCAAGGCACTGGCGCCCGCGCTGGAAGCCGGGGTGGCCGCCGCCGGTGCACCGAAGGCCGTGACCGGCGTGCTGATCGCGCTGATCGTGCTGCTGCCCGAAACCGGTGCGGCACTGCGTGCAGCGCGCGGCAACCGCATGCAGAGCAGCCTGAACCTGGCCCTCGGGTCGGGCCTCGCGAGCATCGGGCTGACCATTCCCGTGGTCGCTGCGATGTCGCCGTGGTTTCCGTTTCCGCTGGTGCTCGGCCTGCGGCCGATCGACATCGTGCTGCTGATGCTGACGCTGGTGGTGGGCACGCTGACTCTGGGCAGCGGCCGCGCCACCGTGATGCAGGGCGCGGTGCACCTGGTGCTGTTCGCGTCGTTCCTGTTCCTGACCGTGGTGCCCTGAAAGCCCGGCACCGTCAGGCGGTCGGCATCTTTCGCCCGACGTGTTCCGAGAGCAGCCGAAGCTGCTCCTGCTGGATGTCCAGCAACTCCTTCCACTGCGTTTCGCGCAGCAGGTCGATCTTCTCGTGCAGCAGCATGATCTCGAGCTCGGCTTTCAGGTTGACCTCGTAGTCGTGTTCCACGGTCGCCCGGTCCTTCTCGGCCTGCCGGTTCTGCGACATCAGGATGATCGGCGCCTGGATGGCCGCCAGCATCGACAGGAAGAGATTGAGCAGGATGTACGGGTACGGATCGAACGTCGTGCCCCGGTAGACCAGCAGCAGCGCGTTGATGCCGACCCACACGAGCATCGTCATGGCGAACAACCCGACGAAGGTCCAGGAACCGCCGAAGGAGGCCACCGCATCGGCCGCCCGCTGCCCGAGGCTGGGCGATACATCGTCGGTACGGGAGAGATTGCGCGCGATGTGCGTGCGCCCGGCCACGTGCCGCGTGACCTTCTTCGTTCGCTCGTCGAGCGAGGCATAGGGAACGCCCAGCAGTTTCGACGCGATCTCTTCGGGTTGGCGCATGGCGGCTGATTGTGCGCGTGACAGCGCGGCGCCCGGGTGTCCCAGCGAACAGACGGCGGCCGGTCAGGGCGGAGACGATCGATGCGCGGCGAGGTTTCTCGTCGAATCGAAGGAGTTCTCCATGCACACACCCAGCCTCGGGCACACGCACCCCACTCGGGCACCTCTGTTCATCGCCATCGCACTGTCCTGCACCTGCGTTCTGGCGGCTCCGAAAACCGAATCAGCGGCCTCAGCGCTCTACCGGCAGGAGCGCGCCGTGTGCCTGAGCGATCGCTCGAACCAGGATCGCGCCACCTGTCTGCGCGAAGCGGACGCCGCGCACGCCGAAGCCCGACGCGGCGGGCTGGAGGCCGACAGCGCGCCGTTCGCGGAAAACGCCCGCCGACGCTGCAACCCCTTGCCCGACGGACAGCGTCAGGCGTGTCTGGCCCGCATGGAGGGACAGGGCAGCATCAGCGGCAGCGCCGCGACCGGCGGCATCCTGCGGGAGCTGTCGACGCCGCAGACCGACCCGCCAGCGCGACCACGCTGACGCTCGATGTGCAGTTCGAGGACGCGCCCGCGATAGCCTCACTGCCAGCCGAAGCGCCGGATGTAGCAACGCTTCATCAGCGTGGTCAGCGCGCAGTAGCCCAGCACGATGCCGGCGAGCCAGGGAAAGTACGCCAGCGGCAGGGGCTGCAGCCCAAAATCATCGGCCAGCGGACCCATCGGCAGCCAGACTCCCGCGGCCATCACCAGGCCGGTCATCAGCAGCAGCGGTGCGGACGCACGACTCTGGAAGAACGGCAGCTTTGCCGTGCGGATCATGTGGACGACCAGGGTCTGCGTCAGCAGGCCGACGACAAACCAGCCCGAGTGGAACAGGCCCTGCTCGGCGACCGTGTCGGCGCCGAAAACCCACCACATCACGGCGAACGTGGTCAGGTCGAACACCGAGCTGAGCGGGCCGAAGAACAGCATGAACCGCCCGATGCCGCCGGCATCCCACTTCAGCGGCTGGCTGACAAGCTCGGCGTCGACGTTGTCGAAGGGGATCGCGGTCTGCGCGAAGTCGTACAGCAGGTTCTGCACGAGCAGTTGCAACGGCAGCATCGGCAGGAACGGCAGGAACGCGCTGGCCACCAGCACCGAGAACACGTTACCGAAGTTCGAACTCGCCGTCATGCGGATGTACTTCAGCATGTTGCAGAAGGTCGTGCGGCCTTCGACCACGCCTTCGTCGAGCACGAGCAGGCTCTTCTCGAACAGGATGATGTCGGCGGCTTCCTTGGCGATGTCCACCGCGGTGTCGACCGAGATGCCGATGTCGGCGGCGTGCAGCGCCGGTGCGTCGTTGATGCCGTCGCCCATGAACCCCACCACGTGCCCGTTGGCACGCAGCGCGCGCACGATGCGCTCCTTGTGCAGCGGCGCGAGCTTGGCGAACACCGTGTGCTGCTCGACGGCCTTCGCCAATTGCGCGCCGTCCATCGCTTCGACCTGCGACCCGAGCATCACGGTGGCGGCGTCCAGGCCGACCTGACGACACACGCGTGCCGCGACGAGCTCGTTGTCTCCGGTGAGCACGACGGCACGGATGCCGTGGGCGGCCAGAGCCTTCAGCGCTGCGGCAGCGGATTCCTTGGGCGGATCGAGGAAGGCGATGGTGCCGACCAGCGTCAGCCCGGACTCGTCGGCAATCGCGCAGGTGGCCTGCTCCGCCGGCAGCGTCTTGATCGCCACGGCGACCACCCGCAGGCCTTCGTCGTTGAGCTGATGCGCAGCCTGCTGCACCCGCAACAGCATGGACGCGTCCAGCGGCGCCTCGCGGGAGCCGCCTTCGTCGGCGATCCGCAGATGCGTGCAGGCGGCAAGCACTTCCTCGACCGCCCCCTTGCAGACCAGCAGGTGCTGTTCGCCCCGCTCTGCGGACTGCATCGCGACCACCACCGACATGCGGCGACGCTCGAAGTCGAACGGCACTTCGTCGATCTTGCGGAAGTCCTGCTTCAGCTTCAATTCGGTGGCCAGTTCGACGTGTTCGAGCACTGCCCGGTCGAGCAGGTTCTTCAGCCCGGTCTGGTAGTAACTGTTGAGGAACGCGTACTTCAGGACCTCATCGGACGGCAGGCCGAAAGGGTCGCTCTTGCGAGCAAGAGCGATCCTGTCCTGCGTCAGCGTGCCGGTCTTGTCGGTGCACAGCACGTCCATCGCGCCGAAGTTCTGGATCGCATCCAGCCGCTTCACGACGACCTTCTTTCGCGACAGCTGCACTGCGCCCTTGGCCAGGGTCGAGGTCACGATCATCGGCAGCATCTCGGGTGTCAGCCCGACGGCGACGGAGAGTGCGAACAGGAAGGCCTGCAGCCAGTCCCCCTGCGCGAAGCCGCTGACGACGAGCACGATGGGCACCATCACCATCGCAAACCGGATCAGCAGCCAGCTGACGCTGTTGACGCCGGCCTGGAAGGCATTGGGCACCGGATCGGCAGCCGTCGCGCGCAGCGCCAGCGTGCCGAAGCAGGTGTGGCTGCCGGTGGCCACCACGAGCGCCGTCGCTGCCCCGGACACGACGTTGGTGCCCATGAAGACCAGGTTGCCCTGCTCCAGCAGCCCGCTGGGGTCACCGCGGCGTTCGACGAATTTCTCCACCGGCAGCGACTCGCCGGTCATCGCGGACTGCGCCACGAACAGGTCCCGCGCGGTCAGCACCCGGCAATCGGCCGGAATCATGTCGCCGGCCGACAGCGCCACCAGATCGCCGGGCACGAGTTCGCGCTGCGGAATCTCGCGGTGGGGCGATGGCGCACCAGGAGGCGCCGGGGCCGCCTGCTCGGACAGGCGGCGGATCACCGTGGCGGTGTTGCTCACCATCGCCTTCAGCCGATCGGCGGCGCGGTGCGAACGGCCTTCCTGCACGAAGTGGACTCCGGTGCTCAGCATCACCATCACGCCGATGACCACGGTCGCCTTCGCGTCCTGCGTCAGGAAGGACAACGCGGCCAGTGCGGTCAGCAACAGGTTGAACGGGTTCTTGTAGCAGTGCCAGAGATGCAGCCAGGCCGGCAGCGGCTTCTCGTGCTCGACCTCGTTGGGCCCGTGACGCCGGAGCCGTGCCGCAGCTTCGCGCGGACCGAGACCGTACGCATGCGAGTGCAGCCTCGCGATGGCGGCAGCGGGCTCGGCTCGGGCGGCCGCCAGCAGTTCGGAGGCGGTGTGGTCGGGCAGCGAGGCCACCGGTCCTCGGCCGGCCAGCGTGGCCAGCACCGGATGGCGGCCGAAGTGGCGCAGCGTGCGGCGCCGCCGCGCGAAGGCACTGAACGA
>JBJXEJ010000067.1:0-23822 GCA_046154125.1 Rhizobacter sp.
CCCTTAAACTGACCCGACCCGCCCGAAAGGATCGAGAACAAGATGCCGTCGCTCATGCGTGCGTTGATGGTTTTTCTGAGTGTGCTGTGCGGGTCCGCCGCCGATGCGCAGGTGCTTCACTTCACGGTGACCGGTGACTATCTGGCGCAGACCGTCATCGCCTACCAGGAGACCGGCGGGCAGGCCACTGTCAAGGATCGCGTCGTCCTGGATTTCGACAAGAACTCCCGGACGGGCCAGATCGGCCCCGTGAGCATCCGCAACTTTCCGTCGGAATCGAAGGATTTCCGCAACGTCGAGCGATCGTGTCCGCCTCCGGCCCCCCAGGGGACATACGAACACATCGAAGTCACGTCGGCCGTCTACGATGGCTCGGGCGTGGTCGCGCTGAAAGGCGCTCGCTCGTATCCGGAGGTGCAGGTCACCGCCTATTGCCAGGGCAGTTGGGCCAGGAAGACCATCCGCGCCAGGCAGGAACAAGTGATCGAGAACGTCGCGCTGATCGATGGCGACGAGCCGACGGTATTCAGCATCAAGCTGGACAACGGCTGGACCTGGACCTATCTCAGCAAGAAAGTCGGCAAGTAGGAGCCAAACATGAGCCCCGCACATTGAGCATTTCACCCACACCACTTGTGCTGGAGGTACGCACGATCGATCTCGGACAGCCACTCGCATGGCTGTCCCGTGGATACCGGGATCTCGCCCGTGTCGGTTGGCTCAGCCTGGCGCACGGACTGGTGCTCGCCGCATTCGGGGCGGTCATCCTGACCGTGGGGCACGACCGTTTCTGGCTGCTGGCGGGTGCCATTTCGGGCTTCCTCGTGGTGGCACCCGTGCTGGCGACCAGCCTCTATGCCTTGAGCCGGGCCCTGGAAAGAGGCGAGGCTCCATCGATCGGGGTCGTGACACGGACCTGGCTGAACTGGCAGTCCAGTCACTTCAGCAAGTGGGGCAGCGACTATTGGTGCATGGTGCAGTTCGGTTGCCTGCTGGCCGCAGCGGCCACCGGGTGGGTGCTGACATCGGCGGCCCTGATCACCCTGCTGGCCCCCGCGCCCATCCAGACCCCAATGGACTTTCTCCACCATGTGGTGCTGACCCGCGAAGGGTGGCTGTTCGAGCTGTGGCTGGTGGTGGGTGCCGTGCTTTCGGCTCCCATATTCGCGTCCAGCGTGGTCACCATGCCCCTGCTGCTGGACCGCCGCGTCACCTTGATGGAGGCGGTTCTCACGAGTTGGAGAGCCGTGCTTGCCAACCCGATTCCGATGGGCCTCTGGGCGACGGTCATCGGGGCGATCACGCTGCTCGGGATGTGCACCTTCCTGCTGGGTCTGATTCCACTGATTCCGCTGCTGGGTCACGCCAGCTGGCACGCGTACCGCGATCTGGTGGACTCTTCGGGCGTCCCTGCACGTGAGGGCGCGAGTCGGTTGGCGAGCGACCAGGTGGCGCACTGATGTTCGGCTTCACCGAAGCACAGATCTCCGGCTTCGGCCTGACCTTCGGTGTCGGCGCCTTCATGCTCTACATGTTGTTCATCATCGGGCATCTGGCATGGGAATCGAAGGCCGGGAAGATGGGCACGTTCGTCCTGTTCCTGGGGCTCGGTCTCGGCATGGTGGGGTTCGCGGCCAAGTTCGTGATCCAGTGGGTGATCTCGAAATAAGCTGACAGGCAACGCAGGCGCTGCGCCTGCGGTCCTGGCCCACTCCGCTGCCGTTGAATGCATCGCGCCGTGTGGTGCCGCAGGGTTCGGCATGGGAGCGGCCGACAATGCATCATGAAGCCCCCGTCGACCCTGCCCCGCATCCCGACTGGCGTCTGGGTGCTGGGCTTCGTGAGCATGCTCATGGACATCTCCTCCGAGATGATCCACAGCCTGCTGCCGCTGTTCCTGGTCGGGGCGCTGGGGGTCAGCGTGGCGGCCGTCGGCCTCATCGAAGGCCTGGCCGAATCGACCGCGCTGATCTCCAAAGTCTTCTCCGGTGCGCTGAGCGACTACCTCGGGCGGCGCAAGGGTCTGGCCGTGCTCGGCTACGCGATGGGGGCACTGACCAAGCCTGTGTTCGCTCTGGCCAACGGCGTCGGTGCCGTGGTCGCGGCCCGGTTCATCGATCGGGTCGGCAAGGGCATACGCGGCGCGCCGCGAGATGCGTTGCTGGCCGACATCACGCCGCCGAGCATCCGTGGCGCCGCATTCGGATTGCGTCAGTCGCTCGACACCGTGGGGGCATTTGTCGGACCGCTGCTGGCCACAGGCCTGATGCTGTTGTGGGCCAATGATTTCCGCGCGGTCTTCTGGGTGGCCGTCATCCCGGGCCTGCTGGCGGTGGCGCTGCTGCTGGTCGGGATCCAGGAGCCCGAGCGAGTCCGCCCTCATCGCGCGGTCAACCCGATCCGCCGTGACGCGCTGGCCAGACTGGGCCGCGACTACTGGTGGGTCGTGGGCGTGGGGGCAGTCTTCACGCTGGCCCGCTTCAGCGAAGCGTTTCTCGTCCTGCGAGCCTCGCAGCTGGGTGTTCCGACCGCCTGGGTGCCGCTCGTCATGGTGGCGATGAACGTGGTGTATTCGGTGTCGGCCTATCCATTCGGCAAGCTGTCGGACTCGGTCAGCCACCGCACGTTGCTGGCAGCGGGCCTGGTCGTGCTGGCCGCATCGGACCTTGTGCTTGCGCTGGCCAGCGGTTGGGTGGGCCTGGGCCTGGGCGTCGCACTGTGGGGCGTGCACATGGGCATGACCCAGGGACTGCTCACAGCCATGGTCGCCGACACGGCCCCGGAGGACCTGCGCGGCACCGCGTACGGTTTCTTCAACCTGATGAGCGGCGTCGCGATGCTGGCTTCGAGCGTGATCGCCGGCCTGCTCTGGGATCGATGGGGATCGGCGCTCACGTTCTACGCCGGAGCGGGGTTCGCCGGCCTGACGTTGGCGGGCATGGCATTCGGCG
Source organism: Rhizobacter sp. (assembly GCA_046154125.1). Classification (GTDB taxonomy): domain Bacteria; phylum Pseudomonadota; class Gammaproteobacteria; order Burkholderiales; family Burkholderiaceae_C; genus PBB1. The sequence goes on from JBJXEJ010000067.1 coordinate 2,952, forward strand.
CGGTGCGCGAACGTTGTTCCCGCTGACAGAGGATGGCGGCCCGAGCCGGCGTCAACCCTTTTCGTCCAGCAGCGCACCGAGCATCTTGTTGCTGGTGCGGAACACCGCCCAGTTGGCCAGGAATGCGTTCCTGGCCGTCAGCTGACCGACGAAGTCCGCCTCGATGGCGCTTCCTGGCTCGGCAGCCTGCGTCAGTGAGGTCGAGACGCCGCCGTCAACAGCCGTCGACTGAACCACCTCCTGCCGCCGAAAACCGCTCGTCGCCAGATTGGCGACGTTGTGAGCAGAGACATCCAGCGCGGTTTGCGCAGCGTTCAATCCAGAGAGGCTGATGGCGGAAGCGGGCAACATGGGATGAGCGGTCGTGGCCGAGATGCCCGGATTCTGTCCGCGCACCTGGGCCCCCGACACGGGGTTGGACGGTCCACGCAGGCCGAAATGTCGAGTTCCGCACGAATATCGACAGGACCCGATCGGCATCGCTGCCGCGGCACGGATTCGATTCCAATCAAGGCATGGAAAAACTTGCCCGCATCGAACACCGCCTGACCGAATTGGAGGTCAAGGCCAGCTTCACCGAGGACACCCTGGACAAGCTGAATCAGGTCGTCATCCAGCAACAAATCCAGATTGACCGGCTGGTGCGCGAGGTGACCGCGCTTCGCGAGCGCGGATCGGCCGCGGATGACGGCGCATTTCGCAGCTTGCGTGACGAACTGCCGCCACATTACTGACGCCCTGGTGTCTCGCCGCCATCCGACGCTTCAGGCGCAGGACTTGCATACCGAAATCCCATCAGGCAGCCAAGTGAATCTGGAGTGAACCAGCAAGGGGATTGAACAGAGGCTTGATTTCTTGACGGCTGCCGGCATCTGTCAATCATCAGCAAATGAAGTGGCTTCCAGGAGATACGCCATGTCATCGCCCAATGTTGAGTCGATTCGAGGTTCGGTCCACACAGCTTTTTCACTCGCGCATCTGCTTCAGCACATCGAGTGCAGCGGCGGCCCGGTCAACGCGGAGCAGTACCTGAAGGTCGTGTCCAGACTGAAGGATGCTCTGGCTGGATCGCTCCCCGATGTGGCGCTCGCAGCGGTTCTCCGCACCTATCCCGCCGCAGCCGAAATCCACGAAAACCTGACCTACGAGACCGCAGGGCTGTCGCGCGCCTCCCTGGAGAGCAATGTCTCGTCGGAGGTGCTCGCAGCGCAGGTGCTCGATCGGTACTCCCGACGCCGTTCTTGACGACGGCGCGGGAGCAGTCCAGCGCTCAGCGGCTGGACTACTCCACCGTCACTGATTTCGCCAGGTTCCTAGGCTTGTCGACATCGGTCCCGCGAGCGCAGGCGGTGTGATACGCCAGCAACTGCAGCGGCACGACATGCAGGATCGGTGACAGGGGGCCGTAGTTTTCTGGCATGTGGATGACGTGCAGGCCTTCGCCCGACTCGATGCGGGTATCGGCGTCGGCGAACACGAACAGCTCACCACCACGTGCACGCACCTCCTGCAGGTTGCTCTTCAGTTTTTCGAGCAGCGCGTCGTTGGGTGCGACCGTCACCACCGGCATCTCCGCAGTGACGAGCGCCAGCGGGCCATGCTTCAACTCGCCTGCCGGATAGGCCTCGGCGTGGATGTAGCTGATTTCCTTGAGCTTCAGCGCGCCTTCCAGCGCGATCGGGTAGTGCATGCCGCGGCCGAGGAACAGCGCGTTGTGCTTGCGCGCGAACACCTCGGACCACGCAATGATCTGGGGCTCGAGCGCCAGCACGCCCTGCACCGCAACCGGCAGGTGACGCAGCGCGTGCAGGTGCAGCATCTGTGCGTCATCACTCAAGTGGCCGCGCGTCTGCGCGATCGCCAGCGTCAGCAGAAACAGGCCGACCAGCTGCGTCGTGAAGGCCTTGGTCGATGCCACGCCGATCTCGACGCCGGCGCGCGTGATGAAGGACTGCGCGCACTCGCGCACCATGGCGCTGGTCGACACATTGCAAACCGTCAGCGTGTGCAGCATGCCGAGCGATCGGGCGTGCTTCAGTGCGGCCAGCGTGTCGGCGGTCTCACCGCTCTGGCTGATGGTGACGACCAGCGTGCGCGCGTTTGGCACGCTGTCGCGGTAACGGTATTCGCTGGCCACTTCGACCGAGGTCGGAATCTTCGCGATGCCCTCGAGCCAGTACTTGGCCACCGATCCCGCGTAATAGCTGGTACCGCAGGCCAGTATCAGCACCGAATCGATGTCCTCGAACACCCGGCCGGCGGCGTCTCCGAAAAGGTCGGGCGAGATGGCTGTCACTGCGTCCAGCGTGTCGGCGATCGCCTTGGGCTGCTCGAAGATTTCCTTCTGCATGTAGTGGCGATAGGGGCCGAGTTCGGCGGCGCCCGAATGCGCCTGCACGGTGCGCACCTGACGCTGCACCGCGCGGAAGCCTCCTTCGGCGGCCGAACTGATGGCGACACTGCCCAGGCGCACATCGACCACATCACCCTCTTCGAGGTAGACAATCTGATCGGTGACGCCGGCCAGCGCCATCGCGTCGCTGGCAAGGTAGTGGTCGCCCTCACGTTTGCCGGTGCCGACTCCGAGGATCAGCGGCGAGCCCGCGCGCGCACCGATCACGCGGTGCGGCTCGTCGCGGCAGAACACCGCGATCGCGTACGCACCGCGAAGGCGTGGCACGGTGCGCTGCACCGCGTCGAGCAGGTCGCCCTGGTACAGGTGGTCGATCAGGTGGGCGAGGACTTCGGTGTCGGTCTGGCTGTGGAACACGTAGCCAAGGCCTCTCAGCTCGTCACGCAGCTCATCGTGGTTCTCGATGATGCCGTTGTGCACCAGCGCGATACGGCCGTCCGCAGCGACACCGTCATCCGATCCGCTTGCTGCTGCGCCGCGGTCCGACGGCCCGGGCGAGAAATGCGGATGGGCGTTGTGCACGGCGGGCGCGCCGTGCGTGGCCCAGCGGGTGTGGGCGATGCCGGTGGTCCCTTCGATGTGATCGGCTGCGACGTTGAGCTCCAGCTCGGCCACACGCTCGGTGCTGCGCGCGCGACGCAGTTCGCCGTGCTGATGCACAGCCACTCCGCAGGAGTCGTAGCCCCGGTATTCGAGCCGCTTCAGCCCTTCGATCAGCACCGGAACGATGTTGCGGGTGCTGACGGCGCCGACGATGCCACACATGAGAAATCTCCCGTTTGCTCTTGAACTGCGCGCATGCTACGCAGCCGCCCCGCTCAACGGGCTGCTTCGGGGCGCACCGCGCAGCGGAATGGCCCAAATACGGCATTAATCACGCGATCTGCTTGACGATCACCAAGCCCTTCAGGTACTCGCCCTCGGGAAAGGTCACCGTCATCGGGTGATCGGGTGCCGCGCCGGTGCGTGCGTGGATCTGCCCATCAATGCCGGCATCGAGGCCGGCGCCGGCGACGATCTTGTGGAACAGGTCGGCGCTGACGCCGCCGGAACACGAAAAGGTGAACAGCAGTCCGCCAGGTTCGAGGAGCATGAACGCCAGGCGGTTGATGTCCTTGTAGGCCCGCGCCGCGCGTTCGGCCTGGGCGGCGGTCGATGCGAACTTCGGCGGGTCAAGCACGATGGCGTCGAAGCGCCGTCCGTCGTCGACGAATCGGCGCAGCGTTGCATTGACGTCGGCGTCGATCGTGGTGTGGAACGCCGTGTCAAACCCGTTCAGCGCCACATGCGCGCTGGCGCGATCGAGCGCCGGGCCCGACGAATCGACGCTGGTCACCTCGGCCGCACCGCCAGCCAGTGCCGCGACGCTGAAGCCGCCGGTGTAGCTGTAGCAGTTGAGCACCCGCCGCACGCCGAAGTGCCGCACGCTGTCGGCGAACAGCTGGCGGCTGTCGCGCTGGTCGAGGTAATAGCCGGTCTTGTGGCCGCGCGCCACGTCGACGGTCAGGCGCCAGCCGTGTTCGTGGATCGTCACCTCGGTGCCATCGTCGGCGCCGGCGGGCAGACGCAGCCAGCCGGTGACCAGCTCCAGACCTTCGAGTTCGCGCACGCTCGCATCGCTTCGTTCGTACAGGCGCGTCAGGCCCGTGCCTTTCAGCAGCGCATCGGCGATGGCCGGCTTCCAGCGCTCGACACCGGCGCAGGTGAACTGCGCACTCAGCGTGTCGCCATAGCGGTCGACAACCAGCCCCGGCAGGCCATCGGCCTCGCCGTGGATCAGCCGCAGCGCGTCGCTCGCGATTGGAAGGCGGGCGCGGACCGCGACTGCGCGGGCGATGCGCCTCTCGAAGAATGCGGCATCGATCCGCTCGGCCGCGTCGAAGCTCCAGGCGCGCACACGGATCGACGACATCGGGCTGTAGGCGCCCCAGGCCATGAACTCGCCGGCGTGAGACTCGACACGCACCGTCTCGCCGGAATCGGCCCGGCCGCTGGCGATGCTGCCCTCGAACACCCACGGGTGACGCTTGAGCAGCGAGCGCTCCTTGCCATCGCGCAGCCTGATGACCTTCATTTGCGCTTGGCTCTGGGGTGTGCGAGGTCGTAGACCTTGCTGAGATGACCGAAGTCAAGCTTGGTGTAGACCTGCGTCGTGGTGATGTTGGCGTGGCCGAGAAGCTCCTGTACGGCCCTCAGGTCGCCACTGGATTGCAGCAGGTGAGATGCGAAGGAGTGACGCAGCATGTGCGGGTGCACGTGCGTGGGCAGGCCGGCCTTCAGTGCGCGCAGCTTCAGGCGCGATCGCACCTGACCGGTGGTGATGCGACTGCCTCGATTGCTGACGAACAGCGCCGTCTCAGTGCCTTGGGTCATTTGCACGCGCAGCGACAGCCAGTTCTGCAACGCACGCAAGGCAGGCCCGCCGACCGGCACGCTGCGCCGCTTCTGCCCCTTGCCCAGCACATGCGCCGTCGCGTCGGCGGTGTCGATCCATCCGATGGCGTGAGGCCCCGGCTGCGCATCGAGCGCCACCAGTTCGCTGACGCGCAGGCCACAGCCGTAGAGCAACTCGGTCATGCACTGGTCACGCGCGGCCAGCACCGGACTGTCCAGGCGGGCCTCGGTGTCTTCATCGAAATCGGCGAGCGCCACCGCCTGGTCCACCGACAGCGCCTTCGGCAACGGTTTGGCCGCTCGCGGGGCCCGCACGCCCGCCACCGGGTTCTGCGCGACCAGCCCGTCGCGTCCCAGCCAGCGGTAGAAGCCGCGCCACGCCGACAGCTGGATCGCGATGCTGCCAGGTGCCAGCCCCTGTGCGTGCAACTGTCCGGCCCAACGTCGAACGTGGTGCGGCTCCACTTCCCGCAGCAGAACTCCGGCCGCATCGGCAAAGCGGTGCAGCCGCTCGAACGCCTGCGTGTACATCACCCGCGTGCGCTCGGCGAGCCGGCGTTCGACCTGCAGATGCTGCAGGTGACGGCACAGGTCGTCGTGCAGCGCCGGCGGCTTCGCATCGACGCCGGGGGGCACGGTCATTCGGGCCGGATCAGGCGGGACAGGCTCGCGCTGGCGATCTCGCCGATGCGCATCAGGAATTCGGTGCCCATGTCGGCCGCGAATCGTGTCGGATCGGGCGAACCCAGCACCAGCAAGCCGAAAGCGTCGGTTGTGGCGCCATGACGCAACGGGATCAGCGCCAGCGATGCGACCGTGGGAGCGTCCTCGAGCCAACTCGCCGCCTCGAAGCCGGAGTTCGCACCGCAGTAAGGCAGCGTGAGGCTGGAGGCGAAGCTCCTGGCATCGGGGCTGACCTCGCGCGCAAACGGCAGCGCCGCATGCTCGGAGGCAGCACCCCAGACGCGGATACCGGCCTGCGGGATCAGGAACTGCTGCATCAGTTCGTGCACCACCACGTCGGGCAGGTCAGCCGCGTCGGCGGTCAGCATCAGCGCGCGGGTGTAGCGGTGCAGTCGATCGGCGATGGCGACGTTTTCCTGGCCGTGCCGGATCATTTCCATGATCTTCTGCTCGAGGCCTTTGTGCTTCTCGCGCAGCATGTCCATCTGCCGCTCCTGCAGCGAGACGGCACGCGTGCCGTGCGGGCTGCTGAGCTGGATCGAGCTCAGCAACTCGGCGTGCCGCTCGAAGAAGCCGGGCGTGTTCGCCAGGTAATTGGCGATGTCGGCCTCGGTGATTCCCTGGACTCCGGTGGGGCTGCTCACGGCGTGGTGCTCATGGTTCGTTGCTCTCGTCTTTCAGCGGTTGCGTGCTTCACAGTTCGATCTCTCCTTCGAACACGGTCTCGGCCGGTCCGGTCATGAACACATGGCTGTCCGGGCCCGCCTCGGCGCCCTGCCATTCGATCGTCAGGCGCCCGCCGCGGGCATCGACATCGACCACCGGATCGAGCAACCCGAGTCGGATGCCGGCCACGACGGCAGCGCAGGCGCCGGTACCACAGGCCAGTGTCTCACCGGCACCGCGCTCGAACACCCGCAGCCGGATATGGTCGCGCGCGACGATCTGCATGAAGCCGACATTGACGCGCTTCGGAAAGCTGGTGTGGTGCTCGATCAACGGACCCTGCACCTCGACCGGCGCGGCATCGACATCGTCGACCACCTGCACCGCATGAGGATTGCCCATCGACAGCACCGAGACCTCGACCGTGCGCCCCTTCAGGTTCAGCGGCCACATTTCGGTGGTGGTGCCCTTGCTCTTGCCAGCCCCGCCCTTCACCACGACCCGATGCGGTCGCAAGCCGGCCGCGTGGAACGGCACTCGGGGCAGGTCGAACACCGGCGCATTCATGTCAACGCGCACGCGACCGTCGGGCTGCAAATGCAGTTCGAGCAGGTTGTTGACGGTCTCCACGCGCAGCGTCGTCTTGTCCGACAGGCCCTTGTCCCGCACATAGCGCACGAAGCAGCGCGCGCCGTTGCCGCAGTGCTCGACCTCTTCGCCGCTGTGGTTGAAGATGCGATAGCCGAAGTCGACGCCCGGCGTGCTGCTGCGAGCAACCACCAGGATCTGGTCGGCGCCCACGCCGAAGCGCCGGTCGCCGAGTCGGCGCAACTGGTCGGTGCTGAGGGCGAGCGGCTCCCGCGTGGCGTCAAGCACGACGAAGTCGTTGCCGGCCCCGTGCATCTTGGTGAACCGGATTTTCATGCCCCGATTATCGTTGCCTCGCCCTTCGGGATTCGTGCCCGCAAGCGCATCAATACAGAGAGGGCTCTCCAAGCGGCCGGGTCTTGAAGCGACGATGCACCCAGAGATACTGCGCCGGGTTGCGGCGGATCTCGGACTCGATCCAGCGGTTCACGGCCGCGGAGTCGGTCAGCGGATCGTCGGTCGGGAAATCCGGCCACGGCTCGAGAAAGCGGACCCGGTAGCCCTGACTGCCCGGCAGCATCTCGGCGACCACCGGCTGCACCGCCATGTCGAGCAGCCGTGCCATGCGCGACGGTGTCAGCAGCGTGGCGGCAGGTATGCCGAAAAACGGCACGAACTCGGCGTCCTTGCGGCCGAAATCCATGTCGGGCAGGTTGAAGAAGGCGTCGCCTTCCTTGATCGCCCGCAGCAGCGGTTTGGCAGTCTCTCGCCTGGAAAACAGGCGGATCTTGCCGAAGCGCAACCGACCGCGCCGCACGGCCTCGTCGAACACCTTGTTGCTCTGGGTCTGGTAGACGGTGCATCCGGGCCGTGCCACCGAGAACCTCGCGGCCACGGCGGCGACGTCGAGCGCGACGAAATGCGGCACCAGCCACATCAGTGCGCCGGCATGGCGGTCGCCGAAATCGGCCGGGCCCTCAACGTGGATAAGGCGTTTCAGCCGCTCGGCCGAGGAATGCCACAGCAGCCCGCGCTCCAGCAGGCTGCGGCCCAGGCACTTGAAATGTTCAACCGCGATGGCGTGACGCTCGGCGTCGCTCTTCTCGGGAAAACACAGTTCGAGGTTGCGCAGCGCGATCCGTCGCCGCGCGCGGCCCAGCGTCCACAGCACGACACCCAATCCGCGGCCCAGCGGCGCCAGCAAGGCCAGCGGCAACCAGTGCAACAACCACAACAGGCCCAGCACGCAGCGCGTGAGCAGAGGCAGCAACGCCCGCCTCAAGGGACGTTACCTCCATCCGCGGAGGCGGACGGCGAACGCGCGCCCGACGATGCCAAGGCACTGCGGCGCGGTCGCTTGTAGCGGTGGTACCCCCAGAGGTACTGCTGCGGGCACTGCAGAATCAGGCGCTCCATCGCCCGGTTGATCACTGCCGCAGCGTCGCCCGCGTCGGCGGGCAGGTCTTCGCCGAGTTCGCTGACGCGGACGCAATAGCCCGCGCCCGCCGGCAGGCGCTCGCCCCACACCAGCAACAGTGCCGCACCCGTCTGTTGGACCAGTCGCGCCGCCAGCGTCATCGTGTAGGCCGGCTTGCCGAAGAACGGTGCCCAGACACCCAGTCCTTCGGGCGGGACCTGGTCTGGCAGCAGGCCGACCACCTCGCCGCGCTTGAGAGCACGGATCATCTGGCGCACCCCCGACAACGTGGCCGGCGCGGCGTCGAGCCCCGGCCGGCGGCGGGCCGCCTCGACCAGATCGCGCAGCCAGGGCTTGCGTGCGGGGCGATACAGCACCGTCATCGCGCCGCGCCCCGCGCCATAACGCTCGGCGTACGACTGGCCGATGGCTTCGAAACAGCCGAGATGGGGGGTCAGCATCACCAGGCCGCGACCAGCCGCCTGCGCCGCCTCGATCAACTCGCCATGCTGCCAGAGCACGGGCACCGGCAGCGGAGCATCGGGCGCGCGCAACCACAGGGGCGGCAGTTCCATCATCATCCGACCGGCCGCCGCGACGGCGGCCCGAGCCTGGATCCAGGGCACGCCCGCCTGGGTCGCGTTGGACCGGAAGCGCCGTCGGTAGCTGGGTGAAGCCCAGTAAACCAGCCAACCGAATGGTGCGCCGACTGCGTGCAGCCAGCGAAGCGGGAAATGCGCCAAGAAGCGCACGAAGCCAGTCAGGAAAATCGCAATGAAGCGGGTCATCAGATCGCTAGAATCCGGCCATCGCCGAGTTAATGAACTACTTGCGGGGCGATTGCAAGTCACTTCGAGCAATCAGAAGTGGTTGCCGGGCCTAGGCTCAACAAACCGCTAAAGCGTTCGCCGCACCTCCAGAAGCTGGCCCGGCAACGCAAGTTGCAACCAACCGGAGTTTAAGAGTGGCGAACGATTTCCTTTTCACATCCGAATCCGTCTCTGAAGGTCACCCCGACAAGGTGGCTGACCAGATCTCCGACGCGATCCTCGACGCAATCTTCAAGCAGGATCCGCTATCGCGCGTGGCTGCCGAAACCCTGACCAACACCGGCCTTGTGGTTCTGGCAGGCGAGATCACGACGCAGGCGAACGTCGACTACATCCAGGTGGCGCGCGACACCATCAAGCGCATCGGATACGACAACACCGAGTACGGCATCGACTACAAGGGCTGCGCGGTGCTGGTGGCCTACGACAAGCAGAGCAATGACATCGCGCAGGGCGTCGACCGCGCCAGCGACGACTACCTGAATCTTGGCGCCGGCGACCAGGGCCTGATGTTCGGCTACGCCTGCGACGAAACCCCCGAGCTGATGCCCGCGCCGATCTACTACGCGCACCGTCTCGTGGAGCGGCAGGCACAGTTGCGCAAGGACGGCCGCATGCCCTTCCTGCGGCCCGACGCGAAGAGCCAGGTGACCCTGCGCTACGTCGACGGCAAGCCGCACTCGATCGACACCGTCGTGCTGTCCACGCAGCACAGCCCCGACCAGAGCGAATCCCCGACCAAGATGAAGGCCAGCTTCATCGAGGCGGTGATCGAGGAGATCATCAAGCCGGTGCTGCCCAAGGAGTGGCTGAGGGAAACGCGCTTCCTGGTCAATCCGACGGGCCGCTTCGTCATCGGTGGTCCGCAAGGCGACTGCGGGCTGACCGGCCGAAAGATCATCGTCGACACCTACGGCGGCGCCTGCCCGCACGGTGGCGGCGCATTCAGCGGCAAGGACCCGACCAAGGTTGACCGATCGGCTGCCTACGCCTGCCGCTATGTTGCGAAGAATATCGTCGCCGCCGGTCTGGCCAAGCAGTGCCAGATCCAGGTCGCATACGCGATCGGCGTGGCCAAGCCGATGAACATCACCGTCTACACCGAAGGCACCGGCGTGATGTCCGACGACAAGCTGTCGGCACTGGTGGCCGAACACTTCGACCTGCGCCCCAAGGGCATCATCCAGATGCTCGACCTGCTGCGGCCGATCTACGAGAAGACGGCGGCCTACGGCCACTTCGGTCGCGACGAGCCCGAGTTCACCTGGGAGCGGACCGACAAGGTGCAAGCGCTGCGCGCTGCGGCAGGGCTGAAATAGTCCGCTGATGGTCATGACCCGTTCGGCGCTTTACGGGTACGCGGCAGTGCTCGTCGCGCTGCTGGCGGCGTCAGGCATCGGCGCGTACGAGACCGGCACCTGGGCGATGGAGGTCGGGCCGATCTTTATCGTCCTGCCGTTGATGCTGGCCACGCACCGGCGCTTTCCGCTGACGCCATTGCTCTACGGTCTGATCGCGCTGCACATGGCGGTGCTGATGCTCGGCGGGCACTACACCTACGCCCGCGTGCCGCTGGGGTTCTGGATGGAAGAAGCATTCGGATTCACGCGCAATCACTACGACCGCATCGGACACCTGATGCAAGGTTTCGTGCCGGCCATCGCCGCGCGTGAAATCCTGCTTCGCCGCACGACGCTGGCCGCGCCGGAGATGCGCGGCGGCTGGCTTTTCCTGGTGGTCACTTCGATCTGCCTGGCCTTCAGCGCGCTGTATGAACTGATCGAATGGGGGGTGGCCGAAGCCATGGGCGCTGCATCGGAAGACTTTCTGGGCACCCAGGGCGACCTGTTCGACACCCAGAAAGACATGTTCTGTGCGTGGCTGGGCGCGATGGCCGCGCAGTGGCTGCTTGCCCGCTGGCACGACCGGCAGATCGCGCGGCTCGCCACCGTTTGCTGACACCTGCCGAATCTCGATCGGTCAGTTCTCGCTCAAGTCAGGAACACAGAGGCCGATTACAATGATTCCAGATCCGAGGAGCGTTGCAAGGCACGTCATGTGTCCCAGGCTCGGAATTCTTCATTGCAACCGCGCTCACCCGCACGATGGTTCTTCGTGGGTGAGTGGTACGTACAAGCAACCATTCCCCTTGAAGCCGTGCGGGTTCCTCATTCATTGGAGCTCGACATGAACGCCGTTCTGAAACCCACCGCTGACTACGCGATCGCCGACCTGTCGCAAGCCGATTTCGGCCGCAAGGAAATCAAGATCGCCGAGACCGAGATGCCCGGCCTGATGGCGATCCGCGAAGAATTCACCAAGACGCAGCCGCTGAAGGGCGCCCGCATCACCGGCAGCATCCACATGACCATCCAGACCGCCGTGCTGGTGGAGACGCTGGAAGCACTGGGCGCCCAGGTGCGCTGGGCCTCGTGCAACATCTACTCGACGCAGGACCACGCCGCCGCCGCGCTGGTGGCGAACGGCACACCGGTGTTCGCCTACAAGGGCGAAACACTGACCGACTACTGGGACTACACGCACCGCATCTTCGAGTTCGGCGCCAAGGGCTCTGAAGGCGAAGGCCCGAACATGATCCTCGACGACGGCGGCGACGCGACGTTGCTGATGCACCTGGGCCAACGTGCCGAGAAGGACGCATCGGTGCTGAACGACCCGACCAGCGAGGAAGAGACCTGCCTCTATGCGGCGATCAAGGCCAAGCTGGCGGTCGACGCGACCTGGTACAGCCGCAAGTCGTCGCAGATCATCGGCGTGACCGAAGAAACCACGACCGGCGTGCACCGCCTCAACGAGATGAGCGCCAAGGGCACGCTGCTGTTCCGCGCGATCAACGTGAACGATTCCGTCACGAAGAGCAAGTTCGACAACCTGTACGGCTGCCGAGAATCGCTGGTCGATTCGATCAAGCGTGCCACCGACGTGATGATCGCCGGCAAGGTCGCGGTGGTCGCCGGCTATGGCGACGTGGGCAAGGGTTCGGCGCAGGCGCTGCGTGCGCTGTCGGCCCAGGTCTGGGTGACCGAGATCGACCCGATCAACGCGTTGCAGGCCGCGATGGAAGGCTACAAGGTCGTGACGATGGACTACGCCGCCGACAAGGCCGACATCTTCGTGTCCGCCACCGGCAACAAGCGCGTGATCACGCATGCGCACATGCTGGCGATGAAGGACGAGGCCATCGTCTGCAACATCGGCCACTTCGACAACGAGATCGACATCGCGTCGATCGAGAAGTACGAATGGGATGAGATCAAGCCGCAGGTCGATCACGTCAAGTTCCCTGACGGCAAGAAGATCATCCTGCTGGCCAAGGGCCGCCTGGTGAACCTGGGCTGTGCCACCGGCCATCCGAGCTTCGTGATGTCGGCCAGTTTCGCGAACCAGACGATCGCGCAAATCGAGCTGTTCACGAAGAGCGGCCAGTACGAGAACGGCAAGGTCTACGTGCTGCCGAAGCACCTCGACGAGAAGGTGGCGCGTCTGCACCTGAAGAAGGTCGGCGCGATGCTGACCGAGTTGTCGGACGAGCAGGCCAGCTACATCGGCGTGTCGAAGTCCGGGCCGTACAAGCCCGACACATATCGCTATTGACCTGCACAGAGACGCGTTGCGCGCCGATCAATTGCTGGTGGCCCATGGCCACGCCCCGACCCGATCGGCCGCTGCCCGGCTGATCGATCGGGGAGCCGTGCGATGGCTCGGCCCGAAAGGCTGGGCGGTGCCGCGCAAGGCCGGTGAAGACCTGCCGGACGGCTGCCAGATCGAGGTGACCGACGATGCCGAATTGCGTTTCGTGTCGCGCGGCGGGCTCAAGCTGGAAGCGGCTGTGGCCCGTTGCGGCTTCAGCGTCGAGGGCATGCACTGCCTCGACGCCGGACAGAGCACAGGTGGCTTCACGGACTTGCTGCTGCAACGGGGTGCGGCCGATGTCGTCGGCATCGAGGTAGGGCACGGGCAGTTGCACGCCCGACTGGCCTCGGACGCCCGAGTGCAATGCCACGAGGGTGTCAATGCGAGAGATGTCAGCGGAACGGCATTTGCCGCGGAGCATCCCGAAGGCTCATTCGACCTGGTCACGGGGGATCTGTCGTTCATCTCTCTGACGCTGGTGCTGCCGACACTGCGGCGCTACCTGAAGCAGGGTGGGCAACTGCTGATCCTGGTGAAGCCGCAGTTCGAACTTCAGCCCCAGCACATCGGCAAGGGCGGCATCGTCAAGGACCCGCGCAGCTTCGCTGACGTCGAGACCCGCATCCGGCAGGCGTGCCGTGAACAGCAACTCACGGTGCGCGAATATTTTCAGAGCCCGATCACTGGTGGCGGACACGGCATCACCGCGGGCAACACCGAATTCTTCGTGTGGGCGCAGTCCGCGACACCCTCGGCACCATCATCATGAGCAAGTCACTCCCACTGAGCCTCGAGTTTTTCCCGCCCAAGACGCCCGAAGGCGTGGTCAAGTTGGCTGCCGTGCGGCAGCAGTTGCAGGCGTTGAAGCCCGATTTCTGCTCCGTCACCTACGGCGCTGGAGGCGGCACGCAGGAAGGCACGCTGTCCACGGTGCTGGCGATACGCGACGAGGGCGTCGAGGCCGCGCCCCACTTTTCGTGCATCGGTGCCAGCGTTTCCGGGGTGCGCGAACAACTCAAGCAATTCAAGGAGGCCGGGCTGCGCCGCATCGTCGCGCTGCGTGGCGACTTGCCGAGCGGCTACGGCCGCTCCGGCGAGTTCCGCTACGCCAGCGATCTGGTCGCGTTCATCAGGCAGGAGACCGGCGACCACTTCCACATCGAAGTCGCAGCCTATCCGGAGATGCATCCACAAGCCAGCTCGCCACAGGCCGATCTGCATGCCTACGCGACCAAGGTCAGGGCCGGGGCCAACAGCGCGATCACGCAGATGTTCTTCAACACCGATGCGTACTTCCGCTTCGTCGACGAGGCCCACGCACTGGGCGCAGACATTCCCGTCGTGCCGGGCGTCATGCCCATCACGAACGCCAGCGGCATCATGCGGTTCGCCGACGGTTGCGGCACCGAAATCCCGCGCTGGATGCGTCTGCGGCTGGTCGGCTTCGGTGACGACAGCGAATCGATCCGCGCCTTCGGACTCGACGTGGTGACTGATCTGTGCGACCAGTTGCGCACCGCCGGCGTGCCCGGGCTGCACTTCTACACGATGAACCAATCGGCGGCCGTGCTGGAAATCTGCCGACGCCTGGGGCTCTGATCGAAGGGCATTGCTGCGACGGAGAGAATGGGAGTTGTTACCGAAAGCGCACCCATGCCGATCGTTCCGACCTACATCGCCCCGAGCCGCTTCGACGAACCTGCAGCGGCGCTGGCGCAGGTGCGAACCATCTACGACAACAGCGTCGCGCACCTGCGTGATTCGCTTCAGCGTTTCGTCGGCGGCGAGGCGCTGACAGCGCGGGTGCGGGCCTGCTATCCGTTCGTACGGGTGCACACCGACACCGTCGCGCGAGCCGACTCGCGGCTGAGCTACGGGTTCGTTGCCGGCCCGGGTACCTTCGAGACCACGCTGACACGTCCTGATCTGTTCGGTCGCTACTACCAGCAGCAGTTCGAACTGCTGCTGCGTAACCACCAGGTTTCGCTCGAGATCGGCACCGGCACGCAACCGATTCCGGTGCACTTCTCGCTGGCTGAACACGACCACCTGGAAGGGTCTCTCGATCCCGCACGGCGATTGTTGATGCGTGACCTGTTCGACCTCCCCGACCTCGGCGCGATGGACGACGGCATCGCCAACGGAACCCACGATTGCGAGCCGGGCGGAGCGCAGCCGCTGGCGCTTTTCACTGCGCCGCGCGTCGACTACTCGCTGCACCGCCTGCGTCACTACACCGGCACCGCTCCCGATCACTTCCAGAACTTCGTGTTGTTCACGAACTACCAGTTCTACATCGACGAGTTCGTGCGCCTGGGCCACACGGCGATGAACGACCCGACGAGCGAGTACACCGCCTTTGTCGAACCCGGCGGCGTGATCACGCGCCGCAAAGGCCAGGCGGCACAAGCCGGTGACGACCTGGGTGTGCCGCCGCCGCGGCTTCCGCAGATGCCGGCGTACCACCTGCAACGTGAAGACGGTTCCGGGATCACGATGGTCAATATCGGCGTCGGCCCGTCGAATGCCAAGACGATCACCGATCACATCGCGGTGCTGCGGCCCCATGTGTGGGTGATGCTCGGCCACTGCGCCGGGCTGCGCACCACGCAGCAACTCGGCGATTACGTGCTGGCCCACGGCTACGTGCGCGAGGATCACGTGCTCGACGAAGACCTGCCGCTGTGGGTGCCGATTCCGCCGCTGGCCGAGGTGCAGGTCGCGCTCGAGGCCGCCGTCGCCGAGGTGACGCAGCTGCAGGGCTACGAGCTCAAGCGCATCATGCGCACCGGCACGGTCGCCAGCACCGACAACCGCAACTGGGAACTGCTGCCCTCCCACCATGTGTCGACGACGCCGGAGCGGCGCTTCAGCCAGAGCCGCGCGGTCGCACTCGACATGGAAAGCGCCACCATCGCGGCCAACGGCTTCCGATTTCGCGTGCCCTACGGCACCCTGCTGTGCGTCAGCGATAAGCCCCTCCACGGAGAGATCAAGCTGCCTGGCATGGCCAACCAGTTCTACCGCGAGCGAGTCGACCAGCATTTGCGCATCGGTATCCGTGCGCTCGAGTTGTTGCGCAAGCAAGGCTTCGATCAGTTGCACAGCCGCAAGCTGCGCGGCTTCGCCGAGGTGGCATTCCAGTGACCGGAGCCGCGCGTTGATGCAGGCGACTGCATCGCCGTCATCGACCTCACCGGGAATCGCGCTGCGCGACGTCGGCAAGCGCTACCCGAGCGGCACGGTGGCATTGCAGGGCGTGTCATTCGAGGTCCGAGCGCGCGAGTTCGTCTCGTTGCTGGGGCCCTCGGGCTGCGGCAAGAGCACGGTATTGAGGCTGGCCGCCGGGCTCGATGCGCCCAGCAGCGGACACATCGAATCACCGGCATGGACGAGCGCCACGCGCCGCGACACCGCCTTCGTGTTCCAGGACCCGACGCTGATGCCGTGGGCCAGCGTGTTCGACAACGTTTGGCTGCCGCTGCGACTGGCCGGCCGATCAAAGGGCGAGGCGGCGCCAGCGGTTCAGCGGGTACTGGCATCGGTCGGACTCGGCGAGTTCGAGGCGGCGTTCCCGGCCGAGCTGTCCGGTGGCATGCGCATGCGCGCGTCGATTGCCCGGGCGCTGGTCACGCAGCCTCGCGTGCTGTTGATGGACGAGCCGTTCGCAGCGCTCGACGAGATCACGCGCCAGCGGCTGAACACCGATTTGCTGGCGTGGTGGCAATCGACCGCGCTGTCGGTGCTGTTCGTCACCCACAGCGTGTTCGAGGCGGTGTTCCTCAGTCAGCGGGTGCTGGTGATGGGCGCGCGGCCCGGGCGGATCGTGGCAGAGGTGCTCATCAATGAACCGACGCCGCGGACGGCGGAGTTCCGCACCACGCTGCGCTACGCCCAGGCGTGCCGCGAAATTTCGCAGGCGCTGTCAGCGGCCAGCTTGCCCGACGGGATCGGCGCGTGAGCACGTCGCCGGGCGACCGGTCGTCGCAGCGAGATCGCGCGGCATCCGTCCATCGCCAGCGAGGCGCTGTGTCGAGGTGGTTGCCGCTGCTGAGCCTGCTGGGTTGGCTGCTGGCGTGGGAAGCGCTGGTGCGATGGGCACAGATCCCGCACTACACCCTGCCCGCGCCCAGCCTGGTGGTTCAAACACTGGTCGAGAACTTCGGATCCCTGTCGGCCAGCTGGTGGTTCACGCTGAAGATCACTTTCGGGGCGCTGGCGCTGGCCTGCACCGGCGGGGCGCTGATCGCGGCGGTGTTCGCGCTGTCAGCGCCGCTCGAAGCGATGCTGCTGCCGCTGGCCGTCGTGCTGCAGGTGACGCCGATCGTCGCGATCGCGCCGCTGATGCTGATTTACGTCGAGAGCACGACTGCGGCACTGCTGCTGTGCGCCTGGATCGTCGCGTTCTTCCCGATCCTGTCGAACACCGTGATGGGCCTGCGCGCCGCCGATCCGCTGCTGCGCGATCTGTTCCAGCTGTACCGCGCCACACCGCTGCAACGCCTGCGGCTTCTGCTGATGCCCAGCGCGCTGCCGTACTTTGTGGCGGGACTGAAGGTGTCGGGCGGGCTGAGCCTGATCGGGGCGGTGACGGCCGAGATGGTGGCGGGCGCGGCTGGCCGCGAGACCGGGCTCGCGTCGCGCATCCTCGAGGCGAGCTTTCGCACCGAGACACCGAAGATGTTCGCGGCCTTGCTGCTGCTGGTGTTGACCGGGCTGATGATCTACGTTGGGTCGAACGCGCTGTCGCGCGGGCTGCTGTCACGCTGGCATGCGGCCGAACAACGTTCAGGGAATACGAGATGACGTCCGTCCTTCGCCGAGCACTCCCAACCCTGGCCGGCTTGCTGGTGGCGCTGGCCCTGCTGGCAGCGACCGGTGCACACGCGCAGGACAAGGTCCGCTTTGCCACCAACTGGAAGGCGCAGGCCGCACACGGCGGCTTCTACCAGGCGATCGTCGACGGCACGTACATGAAGTACGGGCTGGACGTGACCCTGCTGCAAGGCGGACCGCAGGTGAACAACCGGCCGCTGCTGCCCGCAGGGCGAATCGACTTCCTGATGACCGGAAACCTGCTGCACAGCTTCGACAACGTGAAGAACGGTGTGCCGACGGTCGTCGTAGCCAGCATGTTCCAAAAGGATCCGCAGGCGCTGATCGCGCACCCGGGTCAGGGCTACGAGAACTTCGACACGCTGAAGGCCGCACCGATGGCCTTGATCGCGAAGGACGCCCAGTTCAGCTGGTGGCAGTGGCTGAAGGTGAATCACGGCTTCCGTGACGAAGCGCTGAAGCCTTACAACTACAACCTGGGCCCCTTCCTCGCGAACCCGAAGGCTATCCAGCAGGGCTATTCGGTGGCAGAGCCGATCTACGTCGAGAGCCAGGGGCGCTTCAAGCCGGTGGTGCATCTGCTGGCAGACCATGGATTCACCACGTATTCGACGGTGATCGAGGCAAGCACAGTAACCGTCGCGAAGCGGCCCGATCTGGTTCAGCGATTCGTCGACGCATCGATTGTGGGCTGGGTCAACTACCTGTACGGCGACCGCAGAGCCGCCAATGCCCTGATGCGCCGCGACAACCCCGAGATGACCGAGGACGAACTGGAAGCATCGGTGGCGCTGATGAAGCAGCAGGGCATCGTCGATTCGGGCGAGTCGCTGACGCAGGGAATCGGGGCCATGAATCCGGCCCGTATCCGCAATTTTTTTCAACAGATGGTCAAGGCGAACCTGTACAGGGCCGGCGATGTCGACCTGGATCGGGTCGCGACCTTTCAGTTCGTCAACAAGAAGGTCGGCATGGACGTAAAGGTGCAGCTCGGGGGGCGTTGAAAGGCGTCAGAGAATGTCGGAAATTCCGGGTCACGCTGACAACCGGGCTCAGGGCAGAGTGGTGGCCGATAACAAGTGCCAACTAGACGCAACACTGACCGACTTCACCGATGAGGTGTCCATGCTGCGGAGTCCATCTTCCATGCATCCTTTCCTTCGCTTGACGAAGCCGCTTGCCGATCTTGGCGCTTGGGTCGCCTGCTTTCGCGATGCGGAGGTTCCGGTCAGGGCCGAGACAGCCGAGGCGCTGGAGGCAATGCGCCAGATTGAAGACGACGTCGATGCCAACTTGATTGGCGAGATGATTTCAGGCGACCCGTTGATGACTTTGAAAGTCATGGCATTCGCCGCTCTGAACCGTCCTGCCCGGTTGCTGACCGAGCCCGAGACAGTGACTTCAACCCTGGTGATGATGGGAATTTCGCCGTTCTTTCGCGCATTTGGTCCACAGCCTGTGCTTGATGCCGTGTTGCAAGACCGTCCGGAGGCGCTCACAGGTCTGAACGAGGTGCTGTGCAGAGCGCGGCGGGCAGCCAATTTTGCGCTTTCGTTCGCAGTGCACCGCATGGATCCTGACGCATCGGTGATTCATCAGGCTGCGTTGCTCCACGACTTTGCCGAATTGCTGCTCTGGTGCCATGCGCCCGATCTGGCGCTGTCGATTCGCGATGAACAGCGTGCAGATCCGTCGCTCAGATCCAAGGTGATTCAACAACGGTTACTGCATGTCGAGCTGGCAGATCTGCAGCACGCGCTGATGAAGGAATGGCGACTTTCCGAGTTGCTGGTGAACATCACCGACGACAAACAGGCACAGCACCTGAATGTGCAATGCGTGATGCTGGGAGTGCGACTTGCGCGGCACAGCGCACATGGGTGGGACAACGCGGCGCTGCCGGACGACGTCATCGAGGTGGCACGCCTGCTGAATCTGTCGACTGAGGCGACGGGCAACCTGCTTCGCGGGCTTGACATCTGATCAGCACACCGAGACAGCAGGCGCATCGAGAAGGCGAATGGCTTCGCGAAATACTTCCTCTTGCAGCGCCATCTGGATGTGCGCGGCGGAATCGACATGGCGGTTGTCCGCGCCAGGCAAGGTGGCCAGTTCCATTGGAAAAACCACGTTGTCGCAGTTTCCATAAAAACAGGTGAACCGTCGATAGCGTGCAGGGGGCTCATCACGTTCAAGATTCTTGAGCCAACTGCTGCCAATTCGAATTTGCCGAGCGTTGCGGCTGGCGGCAAAGCGGGCCAACCAAGTTCCTTGATTGGGGCTGGCAATGGTCACAACGTGATGGATTCGAGCATCAGCCGAATACTTCCGCATCCACGCACGCAATGACAATGCGCCCATGCTGTGTGTCACGACCAACGGCGCAAGGCCCGTTGCGCGAGTTGCAGCCCTGACTGCAATATCGATGGCCTCGATCGCTTCATCGATGGTTCCGAATGGCGGCTCCATCGTGATCGCACAATATGGAATGCGAAGGGATCGCAGCCTGCGCATCCAGGGATTCCAGAATCCACGGTTGCACACGTATCCGTGAATCAGCAGGACAGACCGCCGACCTGCTGAATCCAAGAGATCGTCCGACACAGCTCGGGATCGAAAGGCCTGATCCCACAGAAATACCCGTAGTGAAATCACGCTCTCAACCAGCCACACACGAACCAATTTGCATGCGCGAGTGGGGTGAATGGGATGCCGGTGATGCTGTCGATGCAGGAAGGCAAACTCGATTGCCAGCACGATCGAATGCGCAAGCAACAGAAACGCCATACCCAAGCCAACAAGGACAGGATGGCAATGACCGGCTGTTATCCGGAACCAGACAACAGGTGCCACCAGCCAGAGTATGGCAATCATTTTCTGGGAATGAGCAATCATCGATTGATTTTCACTGTCCCAAAGCAGAAACCCCCGGGCCTTGGTAGGACCGGGGGTTTCAAATAGTAGCCTGACGATGTCCTACTTTCACACGGGAACCCGCACTATCATCGGCGCTGAGGCGTTTCACTGTCCTGTTCGGGATGGGAAGGAGTGGGACCACCTCGCTATGGTCATCAGGCTTAACTGGTTGCCGACTTGCGCATCCCTTTGAGGGGTTGTGCTAGACAGCCAATTCGAAGAGTCGCCCAGTTCACGAGGGTGAACTGAGTTCAATAATCAGTTTTGATTGCGCATCGAATTCATGTTGAAGATCGGCACAACATGTGTTGCTCAATTCGACAGCTTACTTTGACATATTGAATACAGTCAAAGTTATAGGGTCAAGCCTCACGGGCAATTAGTACTGGTTAGCTTAACGCATTACTGCGCTTCCACACCCAGCCTATCAACGTCCTGGTCTCGAACGACCCTTCAGGGGGCTCAAGGCCCCG
>JBJXEJ010000068.1:0-2681 GCA_046154125.1 Rhizobacter sp.
TCTCTTTGAGCAGCATGTAGTTGCACTCGGCGGCCATATAGCCGCTGACGGTGCTCCAGCCTGCGGTCTCGATCCAGTCGACCGCCGGCGGTTCGCTGTCACCGGCGCGCGCCGGGTCGCCGGTCCAGATCCACACGAACGGACCGCGTTCGATGAGCGGGTAGGCATGCACGCAGGCCTTTGCCGGCACGGCCGCCTGCGTCGGCACCTTGACGCATCGGCCTTCAGGCGCGAAGCGCAGACCGTGGTACCCGCACACCAGTTCGTCGCCTTCGAGCCAGCCCCTGGACAGAGGCGCCCAGCGATGCGGGCAGCGGTCGTCGAGCGCCACCGCGCGTCCGTCCTCGCGGCGGTAGAGCACGATCGGCAGATCGAGCGCCCAGCGCTGCAGCGGCTCGCGCGTGATCTCGGCCGATGTGGCAATCACCCACCAGTGATTGCGCGGGTAGTTGGGCCCGACCTGGCCACCCGGGTACGGACCGCCCTTGGCGGCACCGGCGCCCGGAAACCAGTGCTCGTTCGACGAGGTCATATGATTCTCAACTCAGATCGGCGCCAGGAGCGCGGCCATCGTGCTGCGCATGAGTTGCGCGTGTTCTTCCTTCGGGGCACCAGCGACTTCCATCTCGCCCAGGCGCAGCGAGTTCTCGACCACGGTGCGGCAACGGGGGTAGCGTCGTGCAGTGAAGGTGGCCAGAGCCTGCTCGACATCGTCAACGCGCTCCAGTTCCTGTGCCAGCACGATGGCATCTTCGATGCCGATGCCGGCGCCCGAGGCCAAATGGGGCGTCGTCGAGTGCACCGCATCGCCGATCAGCACGACGCGGCCCTGGTTCCACGGGGGAGCCATCAGCAGCCCGAAGAACGGACGGTAGACGATGCGGGACTGCGCGTTCAAGCCGTCGCGGATGTCGCCGATGGGGCCGCCGAAGGGAGCGAGCAGGGCGCGCAGAGTTTCGGGCCAGCGGGCTTCGTCGATGAACTCGGCGGTGTCGCGTGGCTCGGTGACGAAGAGGTACATCTCGTCCTTCGACACGGGATTCACGCCGGCCTTGATCTTCGGCCCCATGAACATCGTGGCCCGCGTGATATTGGCTGGGCGCGGCACGACCGCGCGCCATGAACCCTGGCCGGTGTACTTGGCCTTGGGTGCATCCGGGAACACGGCCTCGCGCACCTTCGAGTTGAGGCCATCGGCGCCGATGACGAGGTCGTAGCGCTCCGCGCGGCCGTCGGCAAACGATACGAGCACGCCGTTGCCATCGGGTTCGATCGACCGGAAACTCGTGCCGCATCGAACCGCCGCGCCCGAAGCCAGCGTGTGATGCCGCAGGATGCGTGCGAGCATCGGACGCAGGATGCCGCCGCCGCCCGGCACGTCAGGGCGACCGGTGCGAGGGGTGGGCAGTTCGCCGATCTTCTGGCCGTCGGCTGTACAGATGTCGGCACCGTCGGCGCACCAGCCGCGCTCCATGATGGCGTCGATGACCCCGATCTCGGTGAAGGCCCGCAAGGTCGGCCCGCTGAGCGTGATGCCGGCACCGTAGACCCGCCAGTGCGGATCGATCTCGACCAGGTCCACGTGGCTGCCACGCTTGCGCAACTCGATGGCTGCGCACATGCCGGCGATGCCGCCGCCGACGATGAGAATCTTGTTGGCTTTCATGGATGTCTCCTTCACGCTTTGACTTTGTTCCAGCCGATCAGCCCGGCTGCGTTGCCGCCGAGGATCGCTTCGCGTTCGGCCTCGTTCAGACCCGGGGTGCTGTCCACGAGGGTGTGGACGTCGTACGAGCCCATGTCGAAGGGGTAGTCGGTGCCGACGACCACCTGGGCGGCGCCAACGCGGTCAACCAGGTGTCGCAGCGCGAGCGCGTCGAAGACGACCGTGTCGAACCAGATCTTCTTGAGGTACTCGCTCGGCGCCTGCTTCGTATTGGCTGCGGCTTCGGGCCGCACCTTGAAAGCGTGGTCCGAACGCCCGATGTAGGTCGGCAGGTAGCCACCGCCGTGGGCGGCCACGATCTTCAGGCCCGGATGTGCATCGAGTACGCCGCCGAAGATCAGGCGCGACAACGCGATGGTGGTTTCCAGCGGCTGACCGATGGTGTTGACCAGGTAGTGCGTCGCCGTGCGCTCGCCCAAAGTCGACCCGAACGGGTGGATGAAGACCAGCGCGCCCAGTGCCTCTGCCGCGGCCCAGAACGGGAGCAGCGAAGGATCGTCGAGTTCCTTGCCGTTCACGGAGGTCGAGATCTCGACGCCCTTCAGGCCCAGCACTCTAATGGCGTGCGTCAGTTGTTCGACGGCCAGCTGCGAATGCTGCAGCGCGACGGTTGCCAATCCGACCAGCCGGGTCGGATGCTGGCTGCAGAGCGCTGCGATGGCTTCGTTCTGGCCTCGCACGATCTCACGTGCGAGGTCGGGTTCGGCCCAGTAGTAGTACTGCGTCGGCGAGGGGCTGAGAACCTGGATGTCCACGCCCATCGCGTCCATGTCGGACAGTCGTTGCTCGATCCGGACGAGGCGGGGACCGGCGATCGGCAGCATCGAAGCGTTGTTGTGCGCCACCGAGGATTCGCCCATGCTGCGCAGCATCGCCTGGGGTTCAGCGGCCTTCTGCGGCGTTCCTGCAACGAGCGCCTCGACCGCCGGCACGAGGGCATGGCAGTGCAGGTCGA